>CAZUUR010000006.1:9430-21513 GCA_964622815.1 uncultured Oscillospiraceae bacterium
GGCAATGCTCAAAGCGTGATGAGGAGCTTGCGGGCAAAGCTCTCCAAAGCCCGTCACGAAGCATACGCCAAGCGCGTTCGCGCCGAGAATATAGTCAAGCTGATATTTCGCGTTCTGCCTGTATGCGATGCTGCCGGTTATGTCGCTTGCAAGCAGCAGCAGCGCAGCGTCGCTAAGCACATACATATTGCTGTTGTGCATATATTTCATGCCGAGCGCCACATTATAGCCGGAAGCGTTTATCGCCGCCACGCGCCTGTCCGCCGCCGCGACAATTCCCTTTCTCACCGCCTCGACCACCGCTGCGTCGCTAAGGCTTTCATCGAGACTCAGATATATTAGATGCGCGTAGCCGCTCATATCAGTATAGCCAAAGCCGTCAAAGGAGACTTCGCCCGCGAAGAGCAGCGCCTTGGCTTCGTCATGGTAGCGTTTTTCGCCTGTTGCCGCATATAGCGCAACGGCGGCGAAAAGCCGCTCGTCAGAATCCGAATCGTCCGTAAATTCTTCGGTCTTTACGCCGTCCGGATTTTTAAAGCCACCGTCAAATTCTAATGAGGAAAGATAAGTATAAGCCGATTTTGCAGCCTGAAGCAGCGTATTGGCAAACTGAGCGTCCATGTCCTTATATAATGTGCAGGCAAGTGCCGTTACGGCGGCAAAATCCGCCGTAGCGCAGGTGGAGGGCGGACAGATTATGAGCGGCTGATCGTCCGCGTCCGGCATAACGTCGTAAAGCGATTTTTCACCCGTCACCTTATGGTATACAGCGCCGTCGCCGCGCTGAAGCTTCAAAAGCCACTTTAGCTCAAGGGCTATATCATCAAGCAGCGCCGTGCCACTAAATGCGTCAGGATTGTTCTTATACGCAAGCATCAGATCGGCAACCGTTTTTGCCGCCGGTATTACACAGCGGCTGTAATCGCTTTGGACATGCCAGCCGCCGCGCGCGTCAATGATGATATTATCCGTGCTGCCTGTTGCCATAGCGGTGTGGCATTCCTTGTGCGCCAATTTTCCCGCGTCGCCCGCAAACTCAACGCCGCAGCGTGCGGTGGCAAAGCAGCTAAGCGCGCTTGAAAAAAGCTCCGCATACGGCTCGTTTGCTATAACGAACTTATCGCTTTTGCCTACGCCCTCAACTACCACCCTATATTCGCCCGCTTCGCGAAACTGGGAAAAATCGCCGTGATGCACGGTTTCGTCGGCGGCGGGGTCGTATATGGATTCGTTTATCGAGCCTTCGTATTTAACCTCGTTTTTATCATTCACAATCATGAATTTCGCGCCCACAGCGCCGCCGCGAATAAACGCGATCTTCGTATCCGTCACGCGGTAGCCGAGCTGATTTATGAGTATATGCTTTTCATCGTCTGTCTGAGTTACATCGGGCGCTATAGTGGGCGCTATGGTTGGCGCGGGCGTTGGTGCAGCCGTTGGCACAGCCGCCGGCGAGGGTATGGCCGCGGCAGGCTCAGCGCTGCCCGCGCAGGACGCGAGAGGAAAAATCATTGCAAATATAAGCATTATCGCGAGTATGCGTTTCATTTATGTGCTTCCTTCCAAATGGAGTAAATAAATTATAACACACCCTATTTAAACATTAAAGCGCACTTACGCGCGCTTTATGCCGAGTTTTAAAAGGTGTCACAATTAACCTTGCTTACGGACGCGTCATTGCCTGACATAAGAGCGTTGAGAGCGCCGCGAAGCTTGCTTTGGCCTTTCAATCAATCCTCACCGCAAATTCCGTGCCCTTTTCAAGCTTTACATAATACTCCTCGTGCGGCCGTGCGCCCCAGGTGTTGTCTCCGGCGACGCCCATTTGCTTGAGCGAGCAGCGCACTATGGTTTTTGTGTATGCGGGCAGCTCGAAATGGTGCTTTGCGCTTTCAAGCTGCTCCGGCGTATATGGCAGCGCCGAAAACTCCATGCCGCCGGCGCTTAGGCTTGTGAAGCGCACACTCTCCCCCTTGGCCGCCAAAAGCCGAGCGTACCTAACGCGTGTGCGGTTGCCGCATTCCTCCGGCATTATGTATTTAGTCACGTTTTCCTCAACGGAAAACTTATGCAGGCCAAGCCGTGCGCCCCTCTCACGATCGCAATAGCACTCGCCAGGCCCCATGCCATAATACTCGGCGGAGCTAAACTCGGCGGGTAGCGTGAACAGCACGCCGAACTCCGGCACGGTGCAGCATTCGCCAAGCCATTTGAGCTTTAGCGTAATGCTTCCGTCGCCCATTATTTCGTAATATAGCTCCAAATCCTTTTCGCCGCTCCACGGCAGCGCGTATGATATGCGGAATTTGGCAAAATCCAGCCCCGCGTCAACGTCCTCAAGCCAAGGCTTGGCATATTTAACGGTAGAGAAGCGCGCATATTCGTAAGGCGCTTGCCACGCCATGTCGTTTTCCGTGGGCGCTCGCCAGAGCGACGGGCGCGGCCGCTCGACGATAAGCTCCGTGCCGCCTTCCTTCTTATATGATATAAGCCCCGCCGGATACTTGCTCATCAACGCGCTCATTCCGCGCTCGTGAATGCCTTTCGCCGTGGCGTCCACGGTCGTGACGCCGAGCGTCGTGACGCCGAGCGTCGTGGCGCCGAGCGTCGTGGCGCCGAGCGCCATATCTCCATTTACTATCGAAACGGGCGACATCTGCATTTCGCGCGGCGCATACCTTCCAAAAACGCCCTGCGCAAAGGCCATCTCGTGTCCAGCTTTCGCCCACGGCGTGTCGCGCTTGAGCGTCACGCGCACAGTTACGCACTCCTCGCCCTTGCCTAAAAGCGAGAAGGGCAGCGGAACTTTAGCGCACCCGCCCGGCACGCACGCGCACTCAAGCGTTATGCTTTCAAGCTTCGCGCCATCTCTCTCAAGCGAAAGCTCAAGCGCAAATTCTGATAGATCGGTGAAAAGCAGCCTGTTTTTAATTATCACTTGGGCCTTTTTAACATTTATTTCAAATGGCTGATAGCACGCCTTAACCTCCTGCATTTTAGGCGAATTTGTGCGGTCAAAAAAAACTATGCCGTCCGCGCAGAAGGTGTAATCATTGGGTCTATCGGAAAAATCACCGCCATAGGCAGGGTATTCGCCCTCCCCGTTTGGGATTTTCGCGTATAGCGCCTGATCTATATAATCCCATATAAAGCCGCCCTGATATTGCTCAAATTTATCCAGCAATTCAGTATATTTATGCAACGCGCCCGTGGAATTGCCCATGCTGTGCGCGTATTCGCACAATATAAAGGGCTTATCGGTATGCTTTGCAAGATAATTGGCTATCTTGGCGGCTGGCCAATACATCTTGCTCACCATATCGCTTATTTCAAGCTCACGCCAGTGCGCAAAGGGACTGTCGAGCGGGATTTGTGAGAGGCCGTCCGCTTCAAAATGCACGAGCCGCGTTTTGTCCGCGCGGTGAAAGTAATCGCTTATCGCCTTTATGTTTTCGCCGCCCATGCTCTCGTTGCCGCACGACCAAATGAGTATCGACGGGTGATTTCCATCGCGCATGAGCATGCTTTTCGCCCTGTCGAGCACCGCGCCGCGCCATGCCTCATCGTCGCCCGGAAGCGTGCTTGCACTAACGCGCACCTGCCCCTCAAGCTGCCATGTGCCGTGGGTTTCAAGATTTGTCTCGTCGATAACATATATGCCGTATTGATCGCACAGATCGTAAAGCTCGGTTCTGTTTGGATAATGGCAGGTGCGCACGGCGTTTATGTTGTTTTGCTTCATATTTATAATGTCAACACGCGTTTCTTCAACGCTCACCGCGCGTCCGTTCCGCGCCGACCATTCGTGGCGGTTTACGCCGTTGAATATGATGCGCTTGCCATTTAAAAGCATTATGCCATTTTTAAGCTCAAAACGGCGAAAACCAATTTTAATGGAGGCTTTTTCCAAAAAAGCTCCGTTTTCATCGTATAATTCAAGCACGCACTCATATAAAGCCGGGTTCTCCGCGCTCCAAAGGCGCGGCGAGTCCACCCCAAGCGTCAAGCTAACGCGCTGCGAGGCTATCGCTGCGCGTACTTCACTGCCCGCTGCGCGCATAATTATGCAGCCCTTCTGCTCGCCCGCAAGCGTGATCTCGGCCGTTATGCTGCCGCGCGAAAAATCATCTGAAAGCGAGGCGGCAACATGCACGTCGAAAATATGCGTTTTTGGCGTTGTGTATAGCGTGACCGGCCTAAAAATGCCGAAAAACCGCCAAAAATCCTGATCCTCAAGCCACGAAGCGGTGGTGAAGCGGAAAACGTCCACTTGCACCTCGTTTTGCTGCCCAAAGCGTGCGAACGGGGTTAAGTCGAACTCGGCGGGCGTAAAGCTATCCTCGGAATAGCCGATAAACTCGCCGTTTAAATAAAGCGCAAAGGCCGGCTCAACGCCGTCGAAGCGCAAAAACGCGCGCGCCCAGCTTTTTGGTATAAATATGCTTTTTTTATATTTGCCGACGGGGTTGTATTGAGGCAGCTCGCCCGGCTTAGCGCCGGATATGCCGTCCCACGGATAGGCGCTGTTTATATATTGCGGTACGCCGTATTTTCCTTCGCCCGCAAGCTCTATGTGGCCGGGGACGGTGATCTCTCCCCACTCGCCCGGCTCAGCCGCGCTTTTATCATAGCGAAAATCCCATGTGCCATCGAGCGAAATCTTTGGATTATCAAATTCGAGCGCGGCGTGCGCTTCCATACGGTTCACCGCGAAAACGCGCGGGTCGCTCAAAAAACTTAACTGCATGACGTACCTCCGTTATGCCTAAGCAGGCGAATTTATATCATCATCACAGCGCACTCGCAGCCCGTTCTTGCCGCGCATATCATCGCTGTAAAAGGCAAAGTTATTTTTCCCGTTTTCCTTAACGTGATATAGCGCGGCGTCCGCTTTGTGATAAAGCGTTTCAAAATCCGCGCCGTCCCGCGTGCCCACGGCAATTCCCATGCTGGCGGTCACATTAAGGCTGCGCGCGAACGCCGCGCCTATCTGTGCGAAAATGTGCTTTGCACGATTTTCTATAGCCGCCATGCTCGAAAAGCCGCATAGGCATACGAAAAACTCGTCGCCACCCAAACGGCAAACCATATCGTCTGCGCGAACGCAGGAGGCGAGCACCTGAGCGAAGCGAATGAGCGCCTCATCTCCAGCGCTATGGCCGTGCACATCGTTTATCTCCTTAAAATGATCAATATCGAGCATGAGCAGCGCGTAAAGCGTGTGCTCGTGTGCATGTTTAAGCAGCTCGTTCATTCTTTGGGAGAAAGCCGTGCGGTTGAGAAGGCCGGTTAGCGGGTCGGTATCGGCTCGCTGCCTGATGTCGATCTGCTCGGTCACATCGCGCAGGGAGATGACGGCCGATTCAGGCTTGCCGTCCTCGGAAAACGCGGTGGCGGAACGCGCCTCAAGCCACCGCCAAACGCCGTTGAGCCTGCGCTTATAAATGAGAGTTCCGTCGGGCTTGCCGGCGCGTATATCGCGGAAAAATTCGGCAAAGGCTTTTACGGATTGCTCATCAATATCTCCTGCGGATATGGCGCATTGCGGAAATGGGCGCAGCTCCTTATTAAAGCCGTGCTTGCTCACGGCGCTGTCCGGTATCGTAAGCGTGCGTGCGGCAATATCATAGCGGCAGATAGTTATGCCGCTCGCGTTTACCGCGAGACGAAATTCCTCGTTGCTGCGCCGTGCGGCGCTTTGTGTGGTCTTTTGCATTGTTATATCCGTGAGAACAACGTAGTACCATTGCTTTGCGCTCTCGTCCGTCACCTTCACGCCCTCGTCGTGGAACCAGCGCAGGCTGCCATCGGCAGCCTCGATGCGATAATCGAACTTGCCTATGCCGCCGCTGCCCTCCTGCCGTTCAATTTCGCTGCACGCGTAAGCTCTATCCTTAGAATAGATCATTTCGGTGAAGCAGTTGTGGAACTTATCGCGGAAGGACTGCTCACTATAGCCCAGGCTTTCGATAAGATTACGGTTGATATAGGCAATCTCGGCTTTATCATCGGCGGAGTATTTGAGCACTCCGCTGGGGATTGAGTGCAGCAGGGCGTCCAGCTCAAAGCGCGCCGTGTGGAGCAACGTTGTGTTGCGGCTGATACCGTATAGGCCGATTATCTTGCCAAACGCATCGTGCAGCGGATATTTTGATGTGCTTATAAAGCGCAGCTCTCCATCCGCTCCGCGAACGGTCTCCTCCCTATCAAGCACCACCTTGCCGCTGCTAAGAACACAGCCGTCGTCTTTTGCGTAGCATTGAGCAAATTTGTGGCCGAATATCTCCGCGTCTGATTTGCCAAGTATAGACTCAGGAGAGTCAAATCCGAGAAAATGCACCACCGAGTTGCTCACGGATACATAACGCCCGTGTATGTCCTTTACATAGGAGAAATCATCGGAGCAATCCATCATGGCGTGAAGCGCGAGGCGCAGCATGGACTGCACCTCCATCTCATTGCTTTCAAGCGGGGTGTAAGCGGCGTATATAAGATATTTGCCCGCTGCCTTGGAGATATTTCCCGTGATGCGGAAGGGGTGATACGCTTCATCGCCGCAGAGTATGCGAATATCCGCGCGAAATTCGCGCTTTTGCCGTATGGCGGCGCCAAGCTCCTGCACGATGATAATGCGGTCGTCCGGACATACAAAATCAATAAATGAGGAATCTTCATATTGGCGTCTGTCTCTGCCCACCATCGTCCAGTAATAATAATTCAAATGCTTTACCGTGAGCGACTTGCCGTCATACTCATAGAGCGCCGCGCCGCAGGGCAGATTGTCGAGCAAATCCGCCTGACGAGCCTCCGCGGCGATAAGCTCACTCGCATCGGAATAATATATGTTGGCAAAGGTGTTGCCCTGCTCGTCGGTATCGGTTTTGGCGTAAATGGATACTGTGAGATAGGACTTGCCGCCGCTTGCACAAATTCGATAGCGCAGGCCATTCACCTCATTGCCGGCAGATAATTGAGCGATAGCGCATCTCACAGTGGCAATATCGTCTGCATGCACCATTTTGAGCATATCGCCCTTGGTTATTTCATCAATTTGCTCATGTGTCATGTTGAGCATGGATAGATAGCCATCGCTGCAATACAGCTCTTTAAGCGTGCCGTCCGGCGCAATGCTGTAGCGGCAGAAGCCGCCGGGTACGCCGTCCATTACGGCTTTAACTATGCGCCCCTCAGACCTGATGCGCCTGACAAGGTCGCGCCTGGTGAGCAGCACAGCCGCATAATCGCCCAGGGTCAAAAGCATGCTGCATTGCTGCTGCTGCCGCTGCTTAGGATTGTCAACGCCTATGAAGCCGCTGTAGCTTCCATTTTTATATATGGGTGCGCCCATAAGCGAGTGAATATCCTGCATTTCAAGCAGCTCACGCTCAAGCTGGCGCTCGGGCGGAAGCGTATCGGTGTCGATGCTGATAATAGCTTCGGAGTCGAAGGCGGTTTTCCAGAAGGGAACGCTGTCAAGAGGAATGTTTTGCAAATTATCCTTTTGCGGCGTAACGCCCTTTGCGCACACCTCATAGGTGTTATTTGCAAGGCCGTCCTCATATTCGATTATATAGACGCGATCGCCGCCGAAATAATTCATTATCATGCGCATGGAGTTGATTATCGCGTCCTCCGGGTCGGCCTTGGTAAGAAGCGCCTTTGACATGGTGTTAAGGAAGCGAAGCTGCTTATTAGCCTCACGCTGCTGCTCCTCGGCTTGCTTGCGGGTGGTGATGTCGTTTATGACGGAAACTATCACATCATCGCCTACGCCCTCGATCTGCGCGATAGATGAATTGCAGGAGACATTGATTATGCTGCCGTCCTTCTTTACGCAGCGATATTCAAAGCAGACCGGCTGACGCTGGCCTAAAAGCTTTTCATGGATAAGCTTCTTTATGGCCGGCAGATCCTCCGGCAGGATAAGCGAGAGCACATCAAGCTTTTTAAGCGTCGCCTCCTGCTTTGTATAGCCGCACATTTCAAAGAAATGGTCGTTTGTGAGCGAGAAGCCTATGCTTCCGTCCGGCTCGAAGCGCACCGCCGATACGCCGCCGGTCACGTTTTCCATTATGGCGCGCATTTGCGAGAAGGACGCGCGCTCACGCTGCACGGCCTCCCTTTGCTCGGTAATATTTTCCACATAGCCGTAAAACAGGAAGCGCCCTTCGCACGAGGCTATGCGCCGCACAGTAAAGCGAACATATTCGCCCTTGCCCGGCGGGCAATATATGGTTGAGTAAAGCTCGCAGGTCACCGCCTCGCCGCTCTCAAAGGCGTGCTTCACCGCGTGCGTAATCTGCAGGTTGTCCTCGCTATTTAAAGAGGCAAACGGCTCAAGCTTGAGTATTTGCTCGTTTGTAAGCTCGGAGTGCATTGTTTTTGCAAACTCATCATTGACCCTAAGCATTTCAAATTTGCCGCCGCTAAATTCAAATATGAAAGCGCCGCCTGAAAAATGGTTGAATACGAGCGTATCAAGCGAGTGAGGCGTCCAAAAGGCGCTGTTATCAAAATTCTTCACCATATCAAGCTCGCCAAGCTCTCTTTGCGTGCGCATGTTCTTTGTGAGCGCCTCATAATCGGCAAGCGGCATGGGCTTTGCATAATAAAAGCCCTGAATGTAATTGCAGCCGATGCTCTTGAGATAGTCCGCCTGTTCACGCGTTTCCACACCCTCGGCGATGACGGTCATGCCGAGCCATTTGGACATGCGCACGACGGATTCGAGAATGTTGCCGCCGCGCTGGGTATCGTCCGTGCTTGCAAGAAAGCGCAGATCGAGCTTAATTATCTGCGCGGGCACGTCCTTTAATGTGTTGAGCGAGGAATAGCCGCTGCCGAAATCATCTATTTCAACGGTGAAGCCCTTGGCGATAAGCTCCTTTACAATGGCTACTATTTGCTGTGCGGATTCTGCGAAGGCGGACTCCGTTATTTCAAGGCGCAAAAGCTTTATTGGCAGCGCGTATTTATCCACCAAGCTGGTAACAACGCCAAGAAAGCCCTTGTGAAATATGTCGTGCCTTGATATATTCACGGATACGGGCATTGGGTCGCGCCCCTCGTCGAGCCAGCGGCGCAGTTGGGAGCATACCTGCTCCCACATATATTTATCGAGATCGTAAATAAAGCCGTTGCGCTCAAATACGGGAATGAACTGTCCGGGCGATACCAGCGTGCCGTCCGGCTTTCTCCAGCGCACCAGCGCCTCACTGCCTATAAGCTCGCCTGTTACATGATTGTACTGCGGCTGAAACCACGGCTCAAACTGGCCGCTTTTAAGCGCACCGCGCATCTCGGTGACGATTTGCTGCTCACTGAGAAGCCGCTCGCGTATTGATTCGTCGAACTGCGCTATGTATACATCGTAGCGGCCTTTTATCGCTTCCTGCGCCAGCGACGCCCTGTCATACATGACGCTGACGGAAAGCTCAAGATTATCCACTAGATAACGCCCTATGCGAATTGTGATCTCGCGCTCAATGCATTTGGGCGCGACCATATCCCTGTGAAGCTTTTTCACTGCCGCTGTATCCACATGCGTGGCGGGATACAGCGCTGCAAAGCAATCGGCCATCTGCCGGCAAACAATGCTATCATTAAGCTCAGCGCAGCGCGCCAGGCAGTCCGCCACATGGCAGAGCACCTCGTCGCCTATATCTGTGCCGTGCTGATCGTTTATTACCTTGAAATTATCAATATCGAAGCAGGAAAGCATATAATAGCCAGGCTTTTGCTGATGTATGAGCTTTTCCGCTTCGATAAAAAATGCATCTCGGGTGAGTAAGCCCGTTAGCCTGTCCTTCATGGCGGCGTTGGCAAAAGCCGCCGTTTCACAAAGGCTTATAGTATTGCGAAGCATGCGCAGCAAAAGCGCCTGATTGAAGGGCTTGGTCACAAAGGCGTTAGCGCCCGAGTCAAGCGCTGCCACCTGGGTGGATTCGTCCTGTATGCCCGTGGTAACGATAACGGGAATGGAGCGCCACAGGGCGTTGCTTTTAAGCCTTGTGAGCACCGTGAAGCCGTCTATGCCGGGCAGCATAATATCCAAAATGATGGCCGAGATGGATTTATATTGCGTGCGGAAAATTTCAAGCGCCTCCTCGCCGCTGCCGGCCTCAAGCACCTGATACTCCTTTTTGAGCAAGCCTGAAAGCAGAATTTGCTCCACATGACTGTCATCAACGATCAATATCTGTTTCATCGGCTTTTCCTCCCGTTTCTCCAGGTGCTTACAGCGGCAGGCGTTTTATGGGCTTGACGCCGGCGGACGCGCTTGAGCGTTCGGCCTTATAGGCCTGCGGGACGTTGGTTATGCCTTTAGCGC
Source organism: uncultured Oscillospiraceae bacterium (assembly GCA_964622815.1). Lineage (GTDB taxonomy): Bacteria > Bacillota > Clostridia > Christensenellales > CAG-138 > CAZUUR01. The sequence goes on from CAZUUR010000006.1 coordinate 19,761, forward strand.
CTCAAGCACTGCCGCTTGCGCGTCAAGGTATGCCGTTTCAAATTTTTTATAGCACTCTGCGAGCGCCTGTTCTGTGTAGTTCTCGCTGCGAAGCAGGCTCACAAGTGAGGAGGCTTTTTCATACGCCTTGCTCATTCCCGAATTTCCGCTCGAACCCTTGGCTTCATGCACGGCGCAAAGCAGGGCTTTTTTGTCTTGAGTGTTGTATGCGTGCCGCGTGCGGCTAATAATATCGTCTGTAGCGAAAGCCTTGAGCACCGCCAGATATAGCGGCTCATCGCCTAAAAATCGCTTCAGCTCCGCGTCATAGTCAATGCCGGCCTTTTGCAAAATGCTTTGGTTCATTGCGCATCCTCCAATATTGATTTGCCCTGTTATGCTTCAAATATATGCTTGGGGTGCATGGGAAGCATATCGGCAAACACAGGGGGGTAGTTTTCAACGCTAAGCTGATAGGTAAGCCGAACACGCATGTCCGGTTCGCCTGACATTTAAACGCCGGTGTTGTGAATAGGTGCTCCGTGTTTCGCGTTTGAGTTAATGCTTACATTGTGGTTAAAACAAACCGTAAAATCTACACGACCACATGTAATAATTATACAACCGGTTTATTATCAATGCAATAGCGGCATGGAGAGCAAGGCGCGAGACGGGCGAAAGATTAAAATTGTGGGGAATATAAGTGAAAATTAAGGCTATCTTGCCCGCTTTACTTTATAAAGCTCCGCATCGGCAAGCTTGATAAAATCCTGATCTGTTTTTATGTCTTTGCTAAATTCCGCATAGCCCATGCTGAGCGAAAGCGTGTATGGCAAGGCCTCGCTCGCTGCGGACACTGCCTCCCGTATGCAGCGGCAAAGACCTTCTATGCTTTCGTTTGCATTTAATTCGCATACCGCCGCGAACTCGTCTCCGCCGTAGCGCGAAAGGAAGCAGCGCCGGCTGCTGCTGCCCGTTTTGAGCGCCTCCGCAGTTTTGCGCAAGGCGTTGTCGCCCTCTACATGGCCGTAATTATCGTTTATCTGCTTAAAGTAGTCCAAATCCATCATCACGAGGAATAATCGCGTGTCATTCTCAATGCGGCACATTTTTTCGGAGAGATACTGCGTCATTCTGCTGCGGTTATTTAGCCCCGTTAAGCTGTCAACATAGATCATCTGCTCCTGTATGGTGGTGAAAACATAGAGCAGGCCAAACGTCGTGCCGATGCTAATCAGCGAAATGCCGGGCAAAAGCACCTGTATGCCGCCTGTAATTAACGACGGCAAAACAAACATGGCCAGTGTGCGGTATTTCTTTTTATTTGCGTAGCTGTGGGTTTGAAATGACAATACGAGCGCTTTTATGGCGGTAAACAATATATAGCCGCAGCTCAATAAAAGCTGCAGCGAATAGAGCGGGCCGCGATGATAAAAATTTAATTCATCAACATAAAAAAGCCAGCCCGTCTTAATGGAAATGAGCGATAAAGCCGCTATAAGCAGCATGGGTATTGCGCATAAAAATATGTGCCGTTTGTCCTTAACCAATGATGATTGCTGGGATTCCTCGGAATAAAGAAACCATAAAAAGCTCACAACCCCGGAGGTAATGTAATAGAGCACATTCAGCGTCCAGTTTGCCGTCATGTTAATGGACATTCTTTTGCTGTCAACAAATATCCACAATGCGTCCAGCACAAAAAAGAAGCAGTTAGACAGCAGCACCCATCGGAGGAAACGCTTACTGTATTGCATGTGGATGCTCGATTTGA
>CAZUUR010000007.1:0-20210 GCA_964622815.1 uncultured Oscillospiraceae bacterium
AGGAAAGCTACGAGGGCTACAAGGGGCACTACATCAAATACGCCATGCGAAACGCAATGGATATAGCCACGCTCGGCTGCTCGGTGAACGTTAAGCTTTCAGCCGATAAAAAGATCATAGACGACGTTCGCGTGGCATACGGCGTGGCAGGGCCTGTGCCAATGCGCGCGTCCACGGCGGAGGCAGCGGGGCGCGGAAAGCCCGCCACCGAGGCTACCGCACGCGAAATAGGCAAGGCGGCACTTTTGGACGTGAACCCGCGCACCTCATGGCGAGCAAGCAAGGAGTTCCGCTTGCAGTTGGTGGAGGAGCTTGCAGCAAGGGCGACGATAGAGGCCATGAATTTAGCGGGGCGGCATGAAAGCTAGCTTTCATGCACCGTTTTGTAGCTTTCACCGCAGAGTACGGCGGCGAAATCAGCAATAATTCCCAAGAAAAGGATGGATATGATAATGCAGCATCAGCTAGTAAAATGCACGATAAACGGCACTCAATACGAACAAATGGTGGACGTGCGCGCCTCGCTCACGGACATGCTGAGAAATGATTTTCGCCTCACAAGCGTGAAAAAGGGCTGCGAGGTGGGCGAATGCGGCGCTTGCAACGTGATTATCGACGGCGAGTGCTTTAATTCCTGCATATATCTTGCGGTATGGGCGGACGGCAAGAACATACGCACGCTTGAAAGCCTTTTATCGCCCGAAGGCGAGCTTTGCGATATTCAGCAGGCGTTTATAGACGAGGGCGCTATCCAGTGCGGCTTCTGCACGCCTGGCTTTATTATGACGGCGGTGGAGATACTCGAAAGCGGCAAGGAATACACCCGCGATGAACTAAGAAAGCTTTTAAGCGGGCATCTGTGCCGCTGCACAGGCTATCAGAATATTCTCAATGCAGTTGAAAAGACCATGAAAAAGAGACTAAATAATTAAGGATTTTAAAAAGAGGCTTACGCACGGTCGAGTCAAGACTCGACCCTACATATCGCGAGTTGCCACGACAATATCTCGCAGGGAACGGGCGGAGAACCTTTGGCTCTCCGCCCGTTCCGTTTTTGTCACAGCCGCTTGCTGTCACCGCGTGAATAAAGCTGCGCCGCTAAGCTGCTTTCTTCCTTTCATCAGTGGATAAATATGCCTATGATTACGCCCAGACCTGAGCCTGCGAGCACCTGAAGCGGCGTATGCCCTACAAGCTCCTTTAGCTCCACATCAGGTATAGCACCCTGCTCGTATGTTTTTTCAAGCAGCTTTGTTATAGCGGTTATCACCTTTGCCTGCTTGCCCGTTTCAAGGCGCACGCCGCGCGCGTCGTGCAAAACAACTGTCATCAAAATGAACGCTAAAGCAAATACAGGCGAACCCACGCCATAGCTCAAAAGTGAGGACATTGTGAGCGCGCATACAGTGGCCGCGTGAGAGCTTGGCATGCCGCCGCTGCCCCAAAGCCTTTCAAGCTTTAGCTCTTTATATACTACAAGATGCGTAATGGCTTTAGCCACCTGCGCAATAGCCCACGCCACAAGCGCCGCCAACAATATTTTATTAGCCAAGAGCTCCGTCAAAAACTCCATAAACACTAGCTTCCTTATATTTTTTATAGTATTATACCACACTTTCGCATCTTTGCTAATATTGACAAACGCATACTCACGAGCTACAATATCTAGCGTGAGCTATTATTGTGTGCACTAAATCTTGTGCCTTATATCTTCTTATCACGCTCATATATCAATAGAAAGGCTGGGGGAAATAATGATTAAGCGCGTTCGCAAGCGCAATGGGGAGCTAGTTCCATTTAAGCAAGAAAAGATCACTTGGGCTATATATAAAGCGGCAGCCGCCGTGGGCGGGGACGATTTTACTAAGGCGCAAACGCTCAGCGACCAGGTGGTTCAATTTGTTTTAGAGCGCACACCGGACGAAGTGGCCGATGTTGAGGCCATACAGGACGCAACTGAAAAAATTCTTATAGAAAACGGTCATGCAAAGACCGCCAAGGCCTTTATATTATATCGTGAAAAACGCCGCAGCGCGCGCGAAAACAACGCGCTTATCGGCGCAACAATAAACATGTTCTCCGATTATCTCGACGATAGGGATTGGCAGATACAGGAGAATGCCAACACGCAAAAATCCATAAACGGCATGAATAATTATGTCCGCGAGACATTTACAAAGCAATACTGGCTGCACGAAGTATATCCGGACGAAATACGCACTGCGCATCTTGAGGGCGATATGCACATACACGACCTGGGCTTTTTCGGGCCGTACTGCGCGGGCTGGGACTTAAAGCAGCTATTGATGGACGGTTTTGGCGGAGTGGGCGGCAAAGTGGAAAGTTCGCCCCCCAAGCATCTTCGCTCGTTTTTAGGGCAGATTGTCAACTCCACGTTCACCACTCAGGGCGAAACGGCCGGAGCACAGGCGTGGAGCAGCATAGACACCTATTGCGCGCCGTTTATCCGCCGCGATAATTTAACGCATGAGCAGATAGTTCAGGCGCTTCAGGAATTTATATTCAATATTAACGTGCCTACGAGAGTGGGCTTTCAGTGCCCATTCTCGAACCTCACGTTCGATATAGTCGTACCGCGCACGCTCAAAAACGAAAATGTGATAATTGGCGGCGAGGTGCAGCAGGAGACATACGGCGAATTTCAAAAGGAAATGGATATGTTCAACATCGCTTTCTGCGAGGTGATGCTCGCAGGCGATGCGAAGGGGCGCGTTTTCACATTCCCCATACCCACTATAAACGTGACTAATGAATTTGCGTGGGACAGCCCCGTTGTTGACAAATTCATGGAGATTACCTGCAAATACGGCATACCGTATTTTTCAAACTACATCAATTCGGATCTTTCGCCAGAGGACGCGCTTTCCATGTGCTGCCGTCTCAGGCTTGATACGAAGGAGCTTAGAAAGCGTGGCGGCGGCCTTTTCGGCTCAAACCCCATGACCGGGTCAATAGGCGTTGTTACAATAAATCTGCCCCGCCTTGCATACATGTCAAAATCGAGGCAGGAATTTTTCACGCGGCTCTGGCGCGTTGTGCAGATAGCTAAAAACAGCCTTGAAATTAAACGCAAGGTGATAGAGACGCAAACCGCGCGAGGGCTTTACCCTTACGCCGCGCACTATTTGCGCAACATACACGAGCGCACAGGCCAATATTGGTTCAACCATTTTAACACGATAGGCATAATAGGCATGAACGAGGCCATTGAAAACCTATTCGGCATGGAGGAAAATCTCACCACGCCAAATGGTCAGGCATTCGCGCTCGAGGTGATGAACTATATGCGCGATCAAATGACGATAATTCAGGAGGAAACCGGTCACTTCTATAATCTTGAGGCCACGCCCGCCGAAGGCACGAGCTATCGTCTGGCGAGGCTTGATAAGGCGCAGTTTCCCGATATTATCTGCGCAGGAAACAGCAAAGTGCCTTATTACACCAATTCCTCCCAGCTCCCCGTTGGCTTTACGGACGATATTTTTGAAACGCTCGATCTTCAGGACGAGCTGCAAAGCCTATATACGGGCGGCACGGTGCTGCATTTATACATGGGCGAACGCATACCCGATAAGGAAATAGCCAAAACACTGATTAAAAAGGTGTTCACGCACTATAAGCTCCCATATATATCGCTCACTCCCACCTTCTCCGTTTGCCCCAACCACGGCTATATTGCGGGCGAGCACTTCACCTGCCCCGATTGCGGGAGCGACGCCGAGGTATGGAGCCGCGTTGTGGGCTATCTGCGTCCGGTGCAGAATTTTCACAAGGGCAAGAGGCAGGAATATGAGGACAGGGTGAAATACGTTGTTAAGGAAGACGAGCTGTGCAAATAGCTGGGCTTACAAAAAACAGCACGCTTGATTTCCCCGGCTGCCTCGCTGCGGTTATATTTACGGCCGGCTGCAACTACCGCTGCTATTACTGCCACAACAGGCAACTTTTATGCGACCCTCCCCTCATAAGCGAGGCGGAGGTCGCTTCTTTTTTACAAAAGCGCGCGGGGCTTATAGACGGCGTTGTGTTCACAGGCGGCGAGCCGACCATGCAAAAGGATATAGCATGGTGGCTTAACCGCGCAAAAAAGCTGGGCTATAAGGTGAAGCTGGACACCAACGGTTCAAAGCCGGACGTGCTCGCGGGACTATTATCGGCAGGACTAATTGATTATGTGGCTATGGATTATAAAGCGCCGTTTGACATGTACGCCAAAATCTGTCAGGCGAGCGCAGCAGGCGTTAAGCTGAGCCTTGAGCAGCTCATGCGAAGCGGGATCAAATATGAGCTGCGCACCACCGTTGTGCCGCAGCTTGGCGAAAATGAGCTTATGCGCATGGCGCTGGAGATAGGCATAACCCTGCCAAAATGGGCATTGCAGCTATATAGACCGCAGCCGGGCGACAAGCTTTTTTGGGAAAGCCACGAACCATTTAAGCCGAGCGAGCTTGAAGCTTTTGCAGGCAGCTTGCGGCAAATACAGGTCAATACCGAGGTGAGAGCATGATAGAATACAGGCGCATACAGCCAAATGAGCTCAGCATGGAGCTTTTTGAGCACTTTTCAAGGCGGCAGAATGTGAATGGCTGCTACCGCATGGAAAACGGCAAATGTGTGGTAAAACCCGTAGCCTTTATTGACGATTGGAGCGAAGATGAATACGCCGCGTTGATAAACGAGCTTATAATCACAGCAAAAACAGGCGGCGCAGTGTTCGGCGCGTTTCAAGACGGCTTTGTAAAAGGTTTCGCCTCGGTTGAGAGCAGTTTTTTCGGCGGTGAGAACGGTTATGTGAATCTTTCAAATCTGCATGTTTCCGAGAATATGCGCGGGCACGGCATAGGCAAGTGACTATTTGCTATATCAGCTGAGTGGGCAAAGGCGCATGGGGCGAAAAAGCTATATATATCGGCGCATTCAGCGGTCGAGACGCAGAAATTCTATCGAAACGGCCTAGGCTGCACGGACGCGCAGGAGATAAACGCTGCGCTCGCTCAAAAAGAGCCGTGCGACTGTCAGCTTGAATATATATTATAATCAATCGCTTGACAATAAATTACTGGTGCTATATAATCAACGCCATATTTATTTGGAGGGCGGCATGGAATTTATTATTGAATTACTGGCCGAAATAGCCGAATTTTTCGTGGATCTATGGATAAATAAGCTTTGCGCAAAATCAGGCTTCGCGCTAGTGAAGCCTGATATTTCATACGCAAATGAGATAATGGCATACAGGCAGGAGCTGCTTAATCATGACAGCTCTATGGACGGCTGCGCCACATTAAGGCGCTGTGAAACGGTTGATGAGTGGTTTGGCGAGATAGCCAAATATAATAGCAGAGACACCTTGCCGGAGGGCTATGTTTTAGCGGATCAATTCATATTTGTAAGACGAAAGGATAAAAAAATAGTTGGCATGATACAGTTTAGGCATGAGCTTAACGAGATTTGCGAGCGATTTTTCGGCAATATAGGCTATAGCGTGCGTCCCACCGAGCGGCGCAAGGGATACGCCACAAAAATGCTCAAGCGCTGCCTAAGGATAGCGAAAAGAGAAGGGCTAAAGCGCGTGCTCATAACCTGTGCGGACACGAACGAGGCGAGCCGCAAAACCATACTCAAGTGCGGCGGAATATATGAAAACACAGTTTATTATGAAGAAGATAACGAAAATTTAGAAAGGTATTGGATAAGCTTTGGACATTGAGAAATTATTGAGCATTAAGGACGAAGCTGGGCAGGTGAACGAGCTGTATTCTTCCGGCTATGAGGAAACTCGTCTTAATAGCGGCAAGGCTGCGAAGGTTGAATTTATCACAACGATGCGTGTTTTGAGCGATTATCTTACCCGCAAGCCCCTGCGCATACTCGATCTTGGTGCGGGCGCAGGCGCATACACCGTGCCGCTTGCTCAAATGGGGCATGAGGTGGACGCCGTCGAGCTGGCTGAGAAAAACGTTGAGCTGCTAAGCGAAAAAACGGCCGATATGAAAAATGTGCGCGTTTTCCACGGAAGCGCAACGGATTTATCCGCGTTTGAAAGCGATTATTATGATATAGTGCTCGTATTTGGGCCGCTTTATCACCTGCATGACGCGGCCGACAGAAATAGCTGCATATCCCAATCGCGCCGCGTGCTCAAAAATGACGGCGTTATTCTATTTGCGTTTATCTCAAACGACGCTGTGCCGCTCACCGAAATGTGCAGCCGTGATTTCTTTAATCCGGCGACGGAGATAACCTACGATCATGACACATTTCATGTGACGGACTTCCCATTTGTGTTTTTCACACTCGATGCTGCGCGCGAAATGATAAGGAGTAACGGCGTTGAAATACTGCGCGAGATAGCGTCCGACGGGGTAAGCGAGCTGCTTGAGGACGTTATAAACGCTATGAGCGAAATTAGCTATCAGGAATACCTCAAATACCATTTTTATTGCTGTGAAAAGCCCGAAATGCTTGGAAGAAGCAATCATCTGCTGTTTGTGGGGCGAAAGATGTAATATCGCCCGCTGTCACGAAAAAAAGGAGAGAGCCTCGGCTCTCTCCTTTTTTTTGCGTTTTTAGTTGCCAGGATACATGGGGTATTTATCGGTAAGTGCCTTGACGCCTATTTTCACTTCGTCAACCGCGGCGTCGCCATCTTTTACTATGCGAGCAATGAGACGCGCGACCTCGGCCATATCCTTTTCGTTGAGGCCGCGGCTAGTAACGGCGGGCGTGCCTATCCTTATGCCGCTGGTAACGAAGGGGCTTCTGGTCTCCTTGGGAATGGTGTTTTTATTAACGGTGATATTTGATAGATCGAGCAGCGCCTCGACCTCCTTGCCAGTCCTGCCGGAAGCAGTGAGGTCAACGAGCATAAGGTGATTATCCGTACCGCCGGAAACAAGGCGTATGCCTTCTTTATTGAAGCCGGCTGCGAGCGCCTGAGCGTTGGCGGCAACGCGCTTTTGATATTCCTTAAACTCAGGGGCGAGCGCTTCCTTGAAGCAAACGGCCTTGGCCGCGATTATGTGCATAAGCGGGCCGCCCTGCATGCCGGGGAATACGCTCTTATCTATAGTCTTTGCAAGAGCTTCCTTGCAAAGTATCATGCCGCCGCGAGGGCCGCGAAGGGTTTTATGGGTGGTGGTGGTAACAACGTCCGCATAAGGAATGGGGCTCATGTGAAGGCCTGCCGCAACAAGACCCGCGATGTGAGCCATATCCACCATGAACAGCGCGTCCACGCCCTTTGCTATGGCGCTAATTCGCTCAAAATCTATAGCACGCGGATATGCGCTCGCGCCCGCGACTATGAGCTTGGGCTTATGCTCCTTGGCAAGCTTTTCTATCTCATCGTAATCTATCTTCTCATCGGCGTCGCTCACGCCGTAGGGAACGAAATTATAGTATTTGCCGGAAAGGTTGACAGGGCTTCCGTGGGTGAGGTGGCCGCCGTGCGAAAGGTTCATGCCAAGCACGGTGTCGCCGGGATTGAGCAGCGCGAAATACACCGCGAGGTTAGCCTGCGCGCCCGAATGAGGCTGCACATTGGCGTGATCCGCGCCAAAAAGCTCGCAAGCGCGGTCACGCGCGATGTTTTCAACTATATCCACGCACTCGCAGCCGCCGTAATAGCGCTTGCCGGGATAACCCTCTGCATACTTATTGGTAAGATGGCTGCCCATTGCCGCCATGACAGCTTCGGAAACAAAATTCTCGCTGGCTATCAGCTCCAAATGATCGCGCTGACGCTTGAGCTCCAATTCCATCGCGTCCGCGACCTGCGGGTCAGTGGCACGAATCAAATCGAACTGTATCATCAAAAATACCTTTGCTTTCGCTTTTGAAAGCATCCTTTCATGTGATATTATTGTGCTAGCAAAATCGCCGCCGTTCCTGAAGCAATAGCGCCGAAATTTGACTTTATTATACAAGCTGGACTCAACTTATACAACCTTAGTTTTGTATATAATTATATGTAAAATTGGCATGAATTGCGGGAAATGCTGGCGACTGAACCAAGCGGCACTGCCCCTCCCCAGTAATATGCGGCTTTCTCTTGCGCTGTTGCAGCGCTTAATATGAAAACAGCGTTATTTGATTGGTTTCGGGCAAACCGTCGAGCGCTCCCGCGTCACCAAGCGCTTTTATTGCCGCGCTGTTGGCTTTGCCGCGATTTTGAAGATCCTCTATGGATATATATTCGCCGCCGTGCGCGCCTTCCTCGAGCGCTATTGCGGCGTTGAGGCCGATGCCTGATATGGCGGTGAACGGCGGGCGGAGCGCATTACCCTCGATAACAAAATCCTGAGCCCTTGATTTATATAAGTCCACGGGCAAAAGCTCAATGCCGCGAAGGTTCATTTCATAAACCACCTCCAGCGTGACGAGATTGTCCGACTCTTTGGTTTCAATATCGTTGCCCTTGGCATAAAGCTCTTTTATGTTTTCGAGCACCTTCTTCGCGCCGCCCGAAGCAAGCGAATAATCAAAAGCGCCAACCGCGCGTATGGTGAAATACGCCGCGTAGAAGGCGAGCGGATAATGCATTTTGTAGTACGCCACACGGAAGCCCATCATAACGTAAGCGGCGGCATGCGCACGCGGGAAAAGATACGCTATCTTTTTGCAGGATTCTATGAACCACGGCGGCATGTGCGCGTGATGAATGGCGCTTTCCATATCGGGGTTGAGCCCTCTGCCCTTTCTCACGCTTTCCATTGTTTTAAATGATATTGACGGCTCTGCGCCATAAAGAATGAGCTTATTCATAATATCATCGCGCGTGCATATAACCTCGCTCAATACGGCGACGCCGGATTTTATCAGTTCCTGCGCATTGCCAAGCCACACGTTTGTGCCGTGCGAAAGACCTGATATGCGCACCAGCTCCTCCATTGTGGTGGGGCGTGTGTCCATGAGCATCTGCCTAACGAAGCTCGTGCCGAACTCCGGTATCGCAACGCTGCCCACATCGCAATTATTAAGCTCCGCAAGCGAAATATTGAGCGGTTTAATGGAGCTATAAAGCTTCATTGTGGGCTTGTCGTCAAGGGGAATGAGGCTTGGGTCGAGACCCGTCAAATCCTTTAGGCGTTTTAGCATCGTGGGATCATCATGACCCAGTATATCAAGCTTAACGAGCCTATCGTCCATGGCGTGAAAATCAAAATGGGTAGTAACAGTGTTTTTACCCTCGTCGTCCGCGGGGAACTGCACAGGCGTGAACTCCATTATATCCCTGTCCTCCGGCACTACAACTATGCCGCCGGGGTGCTGCCCCGTGGTGCGTTTAACGCCCAGGCAGCCTTCAATAAGCCGCTCCTCCTCGGCGCGAGATATGTGAATTTGCTGAGCCTCACAGTATTTTTTAATATAGCCGTATATGGTCTTATCTTTGAGACCGCTTATAGTGCCCGCGCGGAATGCGTGACCCGCGCCGAACATAACCTCGGTGTATTTATGCGCCTCGCTCTGATTTTCGCCCGAGAAATTAAGGTCAATATCGGGCGTTTTATCGCCCTTGAAGCCGAGGAATACCTCAAAGGGTATCTCATAGCCAAGCTTATCGAGCTTATTGCCGCAATTAGGGCAGTCCTTATCGGGCATATCTATACCGCAGGAATATTTGGTGAGATCCACTTCAAAATCCGAATATTTGCACTTTGAGCAAACATAGTGAGGCTGGAGCGGGTTTACCTCCGTAATGCCCGCCATTGTGGCAACAAAGCTCGACCCCACCGAACCGCGCGAGCCAACGAGATAACCGTCTGCATTGGATTTTCTCACGAGTCTTTGCGCCATTAGATAAAGCGACGCGTAGCCGTTGCCGATAATGGAGTCAAGCTCCTTTTTAAGCCTCGCGCGAACCACCTCAGGCAAGGGATCGCCATATATCTCGTGCGCCTTTGTCATCGCCATGCTGCGAAGCTCGTCGCTTGCACCGGGAAATTCCGGCGCGTATGTGCTTTTTTCAGATAAAAAGGGTTTAAGGCTATCGCACATATCAGCTATCATATTGGGGTTTTTGACCACAACCTCATAAGCCTTGTCCTCACCGAGATAGCTAAATTCATCAAGCATTTCCTTAGTGGTTTTAAAATAGAGCGGCGCTTGCTGCTCGGCGTCCTTAAAATCCCTCGCACTCATGAGTATCGCGCGATAGATGGAATCCTCCGGCTCAAGGAAATGCACGTCGCCCGTGGCGACCACAGGCTTATTGAGCTTATCCGCAAGCGCGACTATGCGCTTATTGAGCGCGCGCAGATCGTCCTCGCAGCTCACTATGCCGTCGCGCACCATAAACATATTATTGCCTATAGGCTGAATTTCAAGATAATCATATTCCGCAGCTATGCGCTCTATGCGCTTTTCGTCCCCAGGGCTTGAATAGGTTATCGCACGGAACAGCTCGCCCGCCTCGCACGCAGAGCCTAGTATTACACCGTTTCTATGCACGGCAAGCAGGCTTTTGGGTATGCGCGGCACCTTTTTAAGATATTCCATGTGTGAATAGGATACGAGCCTATATAAATTCAAAAGCCCTTCGTGATTTTTCGCAAGCAATATTATATGGAAATTTTCGCGCTTACCCTTTACGCGCTCGTGTATGGCGGTTTCAAGCAAGGGCAGCTTTGCGCCCAGTGAAATGAGCTGCTCCTTAATTTTAGCGAATATCAGCACTATAGCGCGTGCGGTATCCTCGGCACAAGTCAGCCGCCCCGTTTGGATTTTATATGCATTGGCGCTCAGCGCAATGCTCGGCGTGGGCGTTGCAAGCTCCTTATAATCGCGTTTTAGATAATGCGTAAGGCGCATGGTATCTATGCAGCATTTTATTGCCGCGCCATCGCCGCGAACGGCATTTAACCTATCTATAAGCGTGCGGGCGCGCTCTACGCCGTGCACGACTATAGTGTCGTCCCCTATAAATTCGTTTAAGCTCGCAACTGCCACGTCTATATAGGGCGCAGAGTCTATATCGGTGATATTGGCGGCTCGCATAAGCGCTTCGCTAACGGGCGCTCCGGGATTTGCCAAGGTTAAAAAGCTTTGGACTATTTCACCAGATTGATCAAAGCGTGCCGCCGCTATCTGAAATATCTCAGTCCTTTGGCCGCGCTCCTCGCACAAAAAGTCCACCGCGACGCATTGAGTGAGCGTCTGAACCTCAACAAGCTCGCAATCGGGAAGCAAATAGCCCTCTACTCCGAGCACCACCTTTATTTCCTTGCCAGCCTTTTTAAGCTTTTGAGCTGCCGACACGGCTGCCGGAAATGCCTGCACAACCCCGTGATCGGTTATCGCCACGGCCTTATGACCCCAGCGCGCGGCCGTCTTAACCGCGTCCTGAATATCCACGGTTGCGTCCATGGCGCTCATTTTGGTGTGAAGATGCAATTCCACCCGCTTTTGCTCGCAATCGTCCTTCCTTAAAACAGCGTCCGTGCGGGCGATGAAATCCGCTATCAAAACATAAGCCTTTTTATATTCATCGAAGCTGTAGCGCCCGTGAACATATAGCCAATCGCCGCTGCTTACGGCCTTTTCAAGCTTCTTTAGCCTGCCGCCGTCGCGCTGCTTATCAAAAAAGGTTTTTACGGTGAGCGTATTGGTTTTATCTGAAATGTTCATAGTAACTATGCTCATTTCCCCGCCCTTGACCTCTTTTATATCAAGGCCGTTCCCGCCCGTTACGAAGCCTCGCACGCAGACCGTGCCCGAAAGCTCGTCCACATCACGCATGTGAATGGTTTTCACCCTGCGCGGCACGCCGTAAAGCATATTCTTTGGCGGTATGCTCACATAGCCCGCGTAAGAATCTATATTGTCCTTTGGCGCGGACGCGGCTGCTTCCGTTTTTTTAGGCGCACAAGCATCTCTTGGGGCCGGCTTTGCAGCTATTGGAGCGGCCTTTGGCGGCGCGCTTACTGGGGCTGGCGCTGAAGCCTCCGGCATGGACGTCGGCTTTGCAGCTACCGGAGCGGCCTTTGGCGGCGCGTTTACAGGCGCCGGCGCTGAAGCCTCCGGCAAGGACGCAGGCTTTGCACCGTCCTCAAGCTCCACCTCAACGGTGCAGCCGGAAGCAAGCGCGCCAACAGCAATACGGACGGACAGCACATCTGCCTGTGTGAACCCCGGCTTTATTTTAAGCCTTACTATAAGCTTATTCTCACTCTTTATCAGCTTTGCGCTCAATAATTCCGCGTTATTTGTGCCAATATCTATCAATTTGCCAGTCCCCCATGACGACGAATTGTTGGGTTTTTGTTATTTGCGCAGCGTTTCCCTTACACGCGCGATAAATGCGTCCACAATCTCGGGCATCGTGCCGGACTGCACTATTTCACCCTTTTTAAAAATCACGGCGTTATCGCCGCCGAAGGCTATGCCCATATCGGCGCCTCGCGCCTCGCCCGGCCCGTTTACGGCACAGCCCATTATAGCAATATCGGCTTCACCCGGCTCGTCCTTCAATTCCTCGCGCACTTTTTCTACTATGGCCTCAAGGTTTTGCTTGCAGCGGCCGCAGGTGGGGCAGCTTACTATATCTATGCCGTCGTGCCTGTATTTTAGCGCGCGCAGTATATTCTTCGCGGCATACACCTCGTCCACCGGGTCGCCTGTTATCGAGACTCTTAATGTATCGCCTATTCCCTCCGACAATAGCGCTCCTAGGCCTATGGACGATTTTACTATGGACGCTTCCCTTGTGCCGGCTTCGGTTACACCTATGTGGAGAGGATAATCAGTCTTTTGGCTCAGTAGCCTGTATGCGTCTATCATCACTGGCACGCTTGAGGACTTTACGCTTATAACTATTTCATAGAAGCCGCATTTCTCAAGCAATTCAACGTGCCTCAGTGCGCTCATAACGAGCGCCTCCGACCCATCGCCACATTTATCCAGAATATCTTTTTCAAGCGATGCGGCGTTCACGCCCACGCGTATTGGCACGCTGTGACGCTTGGCGCAGTCCACCAGCAGACGGACATTTTTGTCCTCGCCTATGTTGCCGGGATTGAAGCGCACCTTATCTATGCCATTTTCCATGGCAAGTATCGCAAGCTTATAATCAAAATGAATATCCGCAACCAGCGCAAGCCCCGCCTTATCCTTTATCTCGCGCACAGCGCGCGCACAATCCTCATTATAGACGGACATTCTAACTATTTCGCAGCCCGCGCTTTTAAGGCGAGCTATTTGTTCAAGCGTTTTTACCGCGTCCGCAGTGTCCGTATTGGTCATTGATTGAATAGAAAGCGGCGCGCCGCCTCCTATGGCAACCCCGCCGCAAACAACCTTTTTTGTGGTTTTTCGCATGGCGCTAACCTCCTATGAGCTTTAAAATATCGTTATATGTGAGAAATATCACAAGTCCAAAAAGCAATATTAGCCCTACGAAGTGAACTATCGCTTCCTTATTTGGCGGCACGGGCTTGCCGCGCACCGCCTCCACGGCAATGAACGCGAGCCTTCCTCCGTCGAGCGCGGGAAGCGGCAAAAGGTTCATTATGGCAAGGTTGATGCTCAGTATCACACTTAGCCTTAAAACTATCTCAAAGCCGAGGCGAACGGCGTCGCCTATTATTTTTATTGTGCCAACAGGCCCTGCCACATCGTCTGAGCTGATGCCCTTAGTGAATATAGAGCCTAAGAAGCTTAGCATTTCGCGGAAAAGCTCCCACACATAGGCAAACGACCTGCCAATGCTTTCAAAGAAACCAAAATGCATGCGGCTTGACGTCACGGTTATGCCCATTAGATTGCCGCCCTTTTCTTGATTATAAAAATCGCGAACGGTCAAGTCTATGCGCTCGCCGTCTCTATCCACCGTTAGCACGGCGGCAGAGCTGTCCGCTCCGTCAATCAATGTGAAGGCTTCATTATAAAACGAAATCGTGTTGCCATCTACAGCTATTATTACATCGCCCTGTAAAACTCCCGCCGCATAAGCGGGTGTGCCCGCAACCGGCGGCTCGGCTATTGTGGGCATAAAATCGCCGTAAGCCCAGAGGGCTATTATGGCAATAAGTATGGCTGAGAGTATGTTCATCACGGGTCCTGCCACCACCACCAAAAAGCGCTTCCACCATTTTTGCGCGTTAAAGGGGATACGGCCGTCGTTTGACTCCTTTGCCTCCTCGTCCTCACCGTAAAAGCGGCACATGCCGCCTATGGGAAAAGCCCTCAGCGCGTATGTAATGCCATTTTTTTCTTTTTTTATAAGCGCGGGGCCCATGCCTATAGCAAATTCCATTATATCGAATTTCAGCAGCCGTCCAACGCCAAAATGCCCCAACTCATGCACGAACACGAGCACCGAAAGCACGAGCAGCGCGCCGATAATTGATAATAATGTCGTCATAAAATATTTCCCTTTCCCAATTAGCCCAAGTTCTCGGCGATACGCCGCGATTCGGCATCCACATTGATTATATCATCTACACCCGCTATTGTAAAACCGAGTGAGCGCACTTTAGCCATGGTTTTCTCAACCACTAGGCCAATTTGCCAAAAGTTTATTTTTCCCTTAACAAAGCTTTCCACAGCTATTTCGTTGGCAGCATTATAGGCTATTGGCAGCGCTTCGTTTTCGTTCAAGGCCTCGTATGCTAATTTTATCGCCAAAAAGCGCTCCTCGTCCGGCGCTTCAAATGTGAGCGTGCTCATTTTTTCAAGTGACAGTGCGCCAAACGGGCTTTCCTCGCGCTTTGGATAGGTGAGCGCATATTTTATCGCAAGGCGCATATCCGGCGCGGATAGCTGCGCCAATATTGAGTTATCCCTAAATTCCACCATTGAGTGTACTATGGACTGCGGGTGTATGAGCACGCTTATCATATCTCCCGTCACATCGAAAAGATACGCGGTTTCCATTATCTCAAGCCCCTTATTAAATAAGGAAGCCGAGTCTATGGTTATTTTCGCGCCCATTTTCCATGTTGGATGCCTCTTTGCCTGCTCTGGAGTTACCTTTTCAAGCTGCGCCCTTGTATATGTGCGGAAAGGGCCGCCCGAGGCAGTGAGCAATATGCGTTTTACGTCCTCTCGCCTGCCCCCGTCAAGGCACTGGAATATTGCGCTCTGCTCGCTGTCCACAGGCAGTATCAGACGCTTTTCCGTGCTCGAAAGCGCTTGCTTAACAAGCTTACGCGCACATACTATGCTTTCCTTATTGGCGAGCGCCGTCGGTATGCCAGCGTTTATAGCACTTAAAAGCGGCGTCATGCCCGCAAAGCCGCTTATGCCGTTAACAACAATGTCGTTTTCGCTCAAGGCGGCGGCGAGCGCCGCCGCGTCCTTGCCTATTATGAGTTTTGCGTTTGAGCCTATGCGTTTTAGCTCGGTTTTAAGCGTTTTTGCGTCCGTTTCGCTCTCGATGGCTATATACTTTGGTTCAAAGCACTTTATCTGCTCCAAAAAAAGAGCGGCGCAACGCATTGAACGCACCGCGAGCACGTTTACTTCATATTCTTCAGGCGCGCATCTAACAACGTCCAGCGTCTGCGTGCCTATTGAGCCGGTACTGCCTAGCACTGCAAGCTTTTTCATATTACCTAACCTTATTTTATTTATAGCCAAGCGATAAAAATACCATCAGCACTATGGGTGCGTTAAAAAACACGCTGTCGAGCCTGTCCACCACACCGCCGTGACCGGGAAATATGCTGCCATAATCCTTTATATCAGCCCAACGCTTGAGCGTTGAGGCATATAGATCGCCTATCTGCCCAAATACTCCGCCAAAAAGACCCAAAAGCAGCAGCGGCAGCAGCGGGATATTCGCGGGGAACGCCGCTTGCAGCAAATATGTGAGATAGCCGCCGAGCACGCCGCCAAAAACGCCCGCTATAGAGCCAGCTACCGTCTTTTTGGGGCTTATATGCGGCGCAAGCTTTTTTTTGCCAAAGGCCATGCCGGCAAATAGCGCCAAAATATCGCCCATGAGCGGCGGCGCGAACGCGCATATAAGCGCTATGCGGCTAGTTTCAAAGCTAAGCTCCGCCATGTACATAAACACCAGGAAGAATGAGAACGGGTAAAGCAGCACCGCGAGCGAATAAAGCGTTTCCTCCGTGGTGCGGTTTTTATTTAGCACTCGCTCGGTCAGCACCGAAAGCACCGCTATCGTCCACAGCGCTACCACGGGCAGCAAGCCAAGCTCCTTAAACACAAAGTAATATGATACGGCCATTATATAGCTTGGCAGCATGAAAAGCGTTCTAACCTTGCGTTTGAACACTCCGCCTACCTCTATAACGGCAAAAAACGCAACGACCGTAAAGCCTATGAGCTGAAACCAGCCGCCAAGCATTACGACCGCGGCAAAATATGCCGCCAAAATAAAGCCTACAATAACTCGTTTTGTCATTTATGTTCTCCAAATGCATTTTCCGCTACCGCATGCGGTCGCACGCGCAGGGGCTATTTCATAATCACAGTCCGCCGAAGCGTCTTTGTCTGTGCGCGAACTCGCCAAGCGCAAGCGCATATTTTTCCTCGTCAAACTCCGGCCAAAGCACGTCCGTAAAATAAAGCTCCGCATACGCGGCCTGCAAAAGCATGAAATTTGAAAGGCGCATTTCTCCGCCTGTGCGTATCAAAAGGTCCATATCGGGAAGACCCGCCGTATAAAGGCTTCCCTTTAGCTTTTCCACTGTCAGCTCGCCCTTTGGCGTGCCTCGAAGCAGCTCAAAGGCGCGGAGCATTTCCGCATAAGCGCCATAATTAAGCGCAACGCACAGCGTAAGGCCTGTATTGTCCTTTGTGCGCTCTATGGCGTCGTGTACGGCTTTGCAAACAGCTTGAGGAAAATTGGGGTCGTAAATATCACCAAGCGCCTTTATGCGCACGTTGTTTTTATCAAGAGCGTCTATCTCAGTGCCAAAGTATTCAACGAGCAGCGAGAAAAGCGCGCTCACCTCCGCCTTGGGGCGCTTCCAATTCTCCGTTGAAAAAGCATAAACGGATAAAACCTTTATGCCCACATCGGAGGAAAACGTAATAAAAGAGCGAAGCCGCTCCATTCCGGCGCGGTGCCCATACGAACGGGATTTGCCCAGCGCGGTTGCAAAGCGGCCGTTGCCATCCATAATAATGCCCACATGCGCGGGCAGAGTATTTCCCGCAAGCCCGTATTTCTCGAGCAGGGAGGCGCGTTCAGTTTCCGTCATTATCTATCAGCGTTTTAAAGAGCGAATAGCTAAGCTCAACCGTGCCGTCCATAATCTCGCGCTGCCTTATCACGCGGGCGCTTTCGCCTTTAGCGCCCTTTCTGCACGATACGAGCACCGTTGTTGCCGTGAAGCCGGAGGCTTCAATAAGCCCTTGAGCTTTTTCAAGCTCCAGCCCCACGACGCACGGCGGCGTTTTACGCTCCGTCAAACGTCCATTATCTCCTTTTCTTTATCGGCGAGCACCTTATCAACTTCCTTTATCATGTTATCGGTAAGCTTCTGCGCTTCTTCCTCGGCCTTCTTCTGGTCGTCCTCGGTGAGCTCGCCGTCCCTTTTCTGCTTCTTTATCTGCTCTATGGCATCGCGCCTTATTGAGCGAACCGAAACCTTGGCGTCCTCGCCCTTCTTGCGCACCGTTTTAACAAGCTCCTTGCGGCGCTCCTCTGTTAGCTCAGGAAATACCAGGCGTATGCATTTGCCATCATTATTGGGGTTTATGCCGACCTCGCTCTTTTGTATGGCTTTTTCAATGAGCGAAAGCGTGCTCGGATCGTATGGGGAGATAACGAGCATTCTCGGCTCCGGTGAAGAAATATTGCCTACCTGATTTACGGGCGTTTGCGTGCCATAGTAATCAACGAAAACCCTGTCGAGCACCTGCGCGTTCGCGCGGCCTGCCCTAAGGGTTGAAAGCTCGCGTTTGAGCACCGTTATCGTTTTATTCATTTTGTCCTTTGCGACTTCGTTGGCGTCCATGTATTCTCCTCCGTTTCCCGCGCGGCTTATCTTATTGTGCCACGCTTTTATTATTCTATTTTATTAGATTTATCCCCCAATAACAAGTACCTATTTGTAAAACACGGCACAATCGCTGTTGCTGCCTGCTTAACGCTTTATTTTATCAAAGTGCCTATATTTTCGCCCGCGAGCGCCTTTAGTATATTGCCGCGAACCTTGAGAGCGAACACCAATATCGGTATTTTCTGCTCCTTACACAGTGTTATCGCCGTCATATCGGTGGCGTTGAGGCCGCGAGTTATCACATCGTCATACGCAAGCCTGTCATAACGCACTGCGTCCTTAACGAGCTTAGGGTCTGCGCTGTACACCGCGTCCACATTTTTGGCCAAAAGCAGCGCGTCTGCGCCCATCTCCGCCGCTTTTAACGCCGCGGCGGTATCCGTTGAAAAGAACGGCACTCCGCTTCCGCCCGCGAAAATCACCACATTAGTTTTTATCAGCTCCTGCGCCTCGCGCGAATTATACTCGCTGCATATACGCGGCATCGCAACGCTCGACATCACCTTTGCGCCAACGCCCTTTCTTATCAGCGCGTCCTCAAGCGCGAGCGAATTGATGACGGTTGCGAGCATGCCCATCTGGTCGGCGCGGTTTCTATCCATATAGGCGCTGCTTCTGCCGCGCACCATATTTCCGCCGCCTATTGTAACGCATACCTCAGCGCCCGCGTCTATTATGGTCTTAATTTCTTGAGCAACCGCGTCCACAGCGTCCGGATTGACCGTCTCGCCATTGCCGCCGAGCGCCTCGCCGCTCAGTTTAAGTGATATGCGCTTATATTTTAAGTCCATCTGTAATTCCTCCCGATTGTAAAAAAGGGAACACGGCTGTGTTCCCTTTAATTTGTTCGTAAGCTTATTGCTTCATTTGACCCATAACTTCTTCAGCGAAGTTATCCTGACGCTTTTCAAGGCCCTCGCCCATCTCATAGCGCACGAAGCGGCGAACGCTTATTTTCTCGCCTATCTTGGCCACGGCGGCGTTTACCATCTCGCCAACGGTCATGTCGGGATCCTTGACAAAGGGCTGCTCAAGCAGGCAAACCTCTTTGTAATATTTCTCTATGCGACCTTCGACCATTTTTTCGATTATGTTCATGGGCTTGGGCTTGGGTTCATTGAGTGCCTGAGCGCGAAGAATTTCCTTCTCTTTCTCTATCTCGCCAGCGTCAACCTCTTCCTTGTGGATATACTTGGGGTTGCTCGCGGCGATGTGCATGGCGATGTCATGAACGAGAGTTTTATACGCATCGGTCTTTGCGACGAAATCCGTCTCGCAGTTGACTTCGATAAGCACGCCTATCTTGCCGCCAAGATGAACGTATGCATCGACTATGCCTTCGGCGGCTATGCGGGAGGCCTTTTTCGCGGACGCGGCAAGGCTCTTTTCACGCAGATAGTCCATCGCCTTATCCATGTCGCCATCGCACTCAACGAGCGCCTTCTTGCAGTCCATCATGCCAGCGCCGCTCATTTCGCGCAGGGTCATTACGTCTTTCGCAGTAAACATATATTTCTACCTCCACTTAGATTAGAATTCGTCGCCCGCAGCTTCGGCCAATTCCGGATCGTCATTGTCCTCCATCTGCTCGCCCTGCTTGCCTTCAAGCACGGCGTCCGCCATCTTGGAAGCGATAAGCTTTACCGCACGGATAGCGTCGTCATTGCCGGGTATGGCGTAATCCACCTCTTCGGGATCACAGTTTGTATCAACTATTGCAACCACGGGAATGCCCAGCGCACGGGCTTCCATTATGGCTATGTGCTCCTTGCGCGGGTCAACTACGAACATCGCGCCGGGCAGCTTCTTCATATCCTTGATGCCGCCAAGGTTTTTCTCAAGCTTTTCCTGCTCAGCCTTGAGCTTTATTACTTCCTTCTTGGGCAGAAGCGCGAAATCGCCGTCCGCTTCCATCTTTTCGATTTTACGGAGCTGCGCTATGCGGCCCTGTATGGTTTTGAAGTTGGTGAGCATGCCGCCGAGCCAACGCTGATTTACGAAATACATTTCGCAGCGCTTTGCTTCCTGCTCTATGGATTCCTGGGCCTGCTTTTTGGTGCCAACAAAGAGAATGCTCTCGCCGTTCATGGCTATGTCGCGCACGAAATAATACGCCTCGTCTACCTTTTTAACGGTCTTTTGCAGATCGATAATGTAGATACCGTTGCGCTCGGTGAAGATGTATTCCTTCATTTTCGGGTTCCAGCGACGGGT
>CAZUUR010000008.1:0-7749 GCA_964622815.1 uncultured Oscillospiraceae bacterium
CACATAGCTCATTTAAGAAGGCGACAATGTCCTCATATTTCGCCATGCAGCCTATAGTTATTCATGAAAAAAAGGCCAATAAAGATTCAAACAATAATACAATCCACTTGGGAAAGCGTTTGCAATCTAGCGTGCCCGCCAGCATATTGCAAAGGCGGGCTAAAATAATTATACTATTTATTACATTGTGCAGTTTGGCATTGCCAACGTGTATCAATGCAATTTATGATAGGTGAATGAGATAATGAATAAGAGCATAAGCGAACTTGATAGAGTTTTAGAAGAGAAGATCAAAGATCACGGCTACAGCGGCGTTGCCGTGTGTATCCGTGGGCCGCAAGGCGTGATTTACGAGCGCGGTTTCGGATTTAGAAGCATACAAAAGCAGAAGCCGGTGGACGGGAATACCGTATTTGGAATTGCCTCAATGAGCAAATCATTTACAACGCTCGCGTGCTGCATACTTCACACTGAAGGGAAGCTTGATATAGATGAGCCTATAGTCAAGTATTTTCCAAACCTTCATATTCCGGAAGTACCGGACGAATGTCTCACACTTCGCAGCATAGGCACTAATCGCTCCGGAATCCCGCCAATAGAGCCGCTTGAATGGTCCATTGCCATGAACAGCGTTGAAAGAGATACCAAGTGGTATAAAGAAATGGTGCGAACCGCGCCTAATAAAATGAATACCATAGACCATATCGTTGAATATATCAGCCAAGGTAAATACGGGCAGTTAGGCATGCCCGGTGAATTTATGAGCTATTCAAACGAGGGCTTCGCGCTGCTTTCCTATGTGGTTGATAAGGCGGCGGGCATCACGCTAGAAGAATTTCTTATGGAGCGAGTGTTTAAACCGCTCGGCATGACGCGAACGGTTTTGGATTT
Organism: uncultured Oscillospiraceae bacterium; assembly: GCA_964622815.1. Lineage (GTDB taxonomy): Bacteria > Bacillota > Clostridia > Christensenellales > CAG-138 > CAZUUR01. The sequence goes on from CAZUUR010000008.1 coordinate 892, forward strand.
GGATAGCAGCGAGATAAGAAAGATAATCAATGACGACAATATAACAAGCCTCTTTGAGAGAGACGAAAACGGCAAGCTTGTGTGGGACGATAACTGGTCGGTGCTTCCGCCGTTCCGCGGCTGCGCGTGCATAAAATCCACCTCGCTTGATATAACGAAATATTATCAGATGCTAAGCAATCGGGGCGTTTTTGAAGGGAAACGCATTGTTCCGGAGGAAGCGGTGGAGCTTATGGTAGGCAGAGCATATCCGCTCAAAAGAAAGCCATTTTACTGCATGGGGTTAAGAAAGAGCCTTGTATCAGGAAAGATGATATGTGAGCACGCAGGCGGGCTTCACGGCGTTTCCACGCAAGGCGGCTTTGTGGAGGAAGGCTATTCCGCCGCGATATTGTGCAATGAGGGCGACGTTGACGTAGACGACCTACAGTGGATATGCTACAACTATATTCTTGGTCAGCCGCTTGATACCGACCTAAACTGGGCGCAGCCGTCAGGCAAGACATTCAGCACTCCGCAAATGCTTGTCGGCGACTACTTGGCGCACGAGGGGATACCAACGCATTGCGTTGTAAACTGTGAAAACGGAGCGCTTACCTGCGTTCATGACGATCAAAAGAGAAACCTTGCACACTGTGAAAAGGCTGTTTTTGCCGTGTACGATGTAGACAAGCCCGATAAAAGAGTCGGCACGTTCCGCTTCTACATTAAGGACGGGAAAGCCTGGGCGTTAAAGTGCGGCAGCAGGATATATCAGCGAGTTGAAAACTAATAGGAGCGCTCTTAGCACTATTGATAAAAGCCCAGATCCTTTGAAAAGTGCTGATAATCCTTGCTCGATTTGAAATGTCCGCCCCATGACCAACCGCGCTGGGTAAATAACTTGTAGCAAATATCGTTTTCGTCTATCTTGCCGGCAAAATTTAGTGATCTATTGGCATAGGCGGCTCCGTTTTCGGGTGAAACGGAGCCGTTTTTCACATAAGGATTAAGCATAGGGTTTATGTCTATAGCTGCGCCGAAGCTGTGAAGCGAAAGCTTCTTTGTGCCAGCAACATAGCGATAGTTAAATGCGGAAGTATTGTTTGCGGCCATAGAGATGTTATCGTCGGCGCATTCCCCATATTTATCAACTAGATTTACGCTTGTTAATGGATATTTTTCTTTATAAAGCAAATAAAATATTTCCGTAACTTCGTCGGCAAGCGCAGCGTTTACGATAAGTGCGCCTTCTTTGATGTTGCCTTCAAAATCGTAATGCAGGAGATTTATATAACGAAGCTCATCATAGCTTATTTCACAGTTGGTATCGTCAGTGGGGTAGCTTAATCCGGTTATGAGCCGCTTTATTTCATCGTTAAGTTCGACGTAATAAAAGCCGTCGGCAATGACGGTTTTGTCGGCTGATAAAGGCAGCGGGGTAGAAGCAATAGTGGGTAGTGGCGCGAGTGTAGGCGAAGGGAGCAAAGGCAGCGTCGCTGTCGGCACGAGCGAGGGCGTAACCTCCAAAACATCCGGAACAGCGGGAGCACATGACCACGCGAGCGTGGCCGTAATAAGTATGATTAAAATATAAAGCAACTTTTTCAAAGACGCCGCCTCCTAAACTTAATATACAGTATTATAAATATAGCCGCGCGAATATGTCAAAGAACTCCCGTATGCAAATCCTGATTATTATGCTATTGTAAAATAATGAAATAAGACGTGCTAACGGAGAATGTTGATGAAGATACTTTTTACTGGCTTTGACCCCTTTGGAGGAGAAAAAATTAATCCTGCGTATGAAGCAGTGAAGCTTTTGCCGGATATAATTGCCGGAGCGGCTGTTGTTAGGGTGGAGCTACCAACGGTTTTTCATGTTGGAGCGGCGAAGATGAAGACGGCCATCGAAGAGTATAAGCCGGATTTCGTTATTTGTGTAGGCCAAGCGGGAGGCAGAGCGCAAATAACGCCGGAATTTGTCGGCATAAATTATATTGATGCGCGCATAGCGGATAATTCAGGCTTACAGCCTATTGGTGAGGCAATAATTAAAAACGGCTGCAATGCATATTTTACAAAGCTTCCCGCTAAGGAGATAGTGGAGGAGCTGTGCTCTGCTGGCATACCGGCTTGCGTATCGTATACAGCGGGAACGTATGTATGTAATGAAGTGATGTATAGCCTGCTGCATTATATTGATATAGAGCAGCCTAACATCGTGGGCGGATTCATTCATGTGCCTTATGCTGCGCAGCAGGTTGCGAAAATAAATACCGCCGCGCCCAGTATGAGCCTTGAAATGATAAGTGACGGATTGAAAATAGCAGCTGAGGTCACTATCAAAAGCACATTAAATTGCTAACACAAAAAGAGAGCCGCCCAGTATGCTTCTTGGACGGCTCTGCTGCTTTATATTATCTTTGTTTCCTCGTATGTTTGCCTGTTTGCGGCAAAACCTAAGAAAATAAAGAAGTACGGCGCGGATATAGGAACGGACAGGTTGAATACCGCCTGACAGAGATATGCTATCACAGTGCCACCGGCGGCGAAAATATAAGCGGGCTGATCATCGTGCCAACGCTTGCGTTTTACCCAAAGCACGAGCACGCCGACTACGCATATCAAATATCCCGCAAGGCCTACTAAACCTTCACATACCGCATACTGTATATATTCGTTGTGCGCTTTATCTACGGTGACGCCCATGCGGACGGCAGCGTCATCACCGTAAACCTCGCTGTGAAGATTACCAAGGGTGTCAGGGCCGGAGCCGAATATCGGGTTATACTTAATGAGGCTGAAGCAGGTTTTCCATATATAGCCGCGACCGGACATAAAATTATCGTCAAGGTTGCCGTGCAGCATTTCGCGCGCTTGGTGGATATTGCCGCTATCAAACTTAGCGCCGAGGATTTCAATGCCTAGCACTCCGCCGATAAGTATACACGCAACGAGCGCCCAGCAGACTATCATTGAAGCCTTGGCCGTAAGCTTAATCTTGCGCCCTAAAATGAAAGCCGCAAGCCATATTATCACGCCGAGCGCAACTATACCAAGCCAGAGATTGCCAAGCGTGGTATAAGTGCCCGAAGCGGCATTGTCAACCATGCCAACCACGCAGTTTTCATACAGCCAGTCACGCAAAAAGCCCATAATACCCAATCCGCCAATCAGCATTCCATAGCGCAATATGCGCTTTCTGTTAACAAAAATAAACGGTATCATGGAAATCAGACCCGCGGCAATGTTGACCCAACCGCTGTCAGAGCCTGCCATTGCCTGCGTGAATAGAGCGCAGCAGGACGCCGCCCCGAATACAGGCATGTATTTCTCATCGGATTTAATGAAGAGCAATCCAAAATAGACGGTCATTATACCGGAAACCGTGGATACGATGTTTATATTGCCGTACAAAGTCATGAAATTCAGGTTATATAGATTCTTGCCATCGCCGTATAGTCCAAAAGCATTGATCCCAAAGAACTGCAGCACGCCAAGCGCCGTAAACGCAAATACGACGCCGCTAAAGACTATATCAAACCACGAACGGTGTTTATAAAGCCTCGAAGCCATAAAATAGAGCGAGGCATACGCATATTGAGTGAGAAGACCATCATATCTTCCTTCATCGCCTAAAAGCACCTTGTTTGGATATTTTGAAAGTATGGATGATACCGTAGCGGCAACAAGATAAAGCACCATGCCCCAGTCGGCCGCCGTCATGAGACTTATTGTTTCACCAATATCAAAGGGCGTAAGCCTTTTTCTCCATTTGAACCTGCAAAACGCATAAAAAAGCGCTGCTATGGCCACAGCGGCAAGAATAATCGTGGTCATGCCGCGCGTGCCTGTGACATTGTAATACTTGTCGGTAAATACAAATGCATCCAGATAAAACTCTAAAATAACCGCAAGCGTTGCAATTATTGCATACAGCTTATGCCGCTCCTCGCGAAGCTCCTGAGTGTGATGCCGATCCTTTACGACCTTTGTTTTCTCGGTTATTTTGGCAACTGTGGATTTTAATTTTGTCATGTTAATCTATGAAACTCCAACTGCATTTTTAATTATTTTCTCACAAATCCATATATATTGCAACACCGGCATGCCCGCATTTTCCAACACGCACGGCAAAAGAGTGATGATATACGCATAGAAGCGCTTTCTCTTTACAGTCAAAGTAAAAAGCAATATTATAATATATGATGATATGTATATTTATAACTTTCCTGCGCCTCTTGGACAGTGGTCATATTGGTCGGAGGGCGCAAATTATCTTTTTAAAATACTGGATAATGAGAGATAAAAACCTTAAACGTGGGCGGCCTGTTGAGTTATGGTGGATTTATGAAAGAGATAGGTGCAGGCGTACTTAAAAATTATCACGACGAAATGGAAAAAGGGTAATCACGGCGACCGCATTTTCCGGGATTGGACGCGATATTAGACACTTGAATATGTATTACAGGCGTGATATTATTTATAAAAATTAGGAGAATGCAAAAATGAAATCAGATCAAAGATTTGAAATAACGCATGATGAAGGCAATGCGTTGGTGAGCGGAGTCAAGCTGGTGCTTGTGGATAAGAAAACGGGTGTTAATTATCAGTTTGTTCAATCGGGCTACGCGGGAGGCTTAACGCCGCTTCTGGACGCAGAAGGCAAACCGGTCGTAACAAAGTTAAGCGGTATGTGAAGGAGCTTATATGATAAATATCGAACCGGTAAGTGAAAAAACATTTAAAAAAGTAATTGATATGAAGCTGCCGGACGAGCAGAATAAGTTTGTCGCACCAAATGTTGTGTCGCTGGCGCAGGCGTGGCTTTATTATGATGAGGCGCGGCCCTTTGCCATTTGCGATGACGACGAGGTGGTGGGCTTCGTTATGCTGGATTGGGACGAAGATGAGCGCTGCGCGGGCGTATGGCGCTTTATGATAGCGTATGAAATGCAGCGCAGAGGCTATGGAAGAAAAGCTATGGAAGCCGTGATAAAGCTAATAAAGGATACCGGCAAGTTCGATGCTATCTATCTTGATTATGTGCCCGGCAACACGTCCGCGCGAGAGCTTTACTATTCGCTTGGCTTCCGTGAGACTGGCAAGGTTGAGGAAGATGAAATAATTATGCGCCTCCCGCTAACCTGTTCACCCAAGGTTGGTATGCTCACCGCCGATTCGGACGATATAAGTGATTTTATTGAGCTTATTGATAAGGAAAAGCAGGCGGGCACGCCGATTCCTGCTGAAATGGCGGATAAAGCCGAGCTTGAAAAGGCTGTGAGGGAGAAACGAGTAAAGCGTTTTACCGTGATAGGCGAGACTATAGGCCTGTCTATAGACGGCGAGCTGCTCATTGAAAGCGGCAGTAAATATTTGCAGGAAGCAAGGGCGAAGCTTAAATGAGAGAAACAGAGATTACATACCAAGTATTTGACGATATAAGCACTGTTGATGCTAAATTAAGGGCTAAGGGCTTTAGCGCCGCAAGGCTATTTATGTTGGAGGATCACTATTTCTCACGCCTCACGATGCTCGAAATAGCGGCCATGGATTATGAGACGCTTATCAATAATTCATTTTTGGTCAGAAGCATAACCCAAGATAATATTTTGAGCGAAAAGCTTTGCTATAAGCAAAAGGAATATGATCAGCTTGGCAATGTGGTTTCAGAAGAAAAGATAACGGCGAGCATTGGTTCGTCGGCGAACGCAAGACAGATATTCATTAGCGCGGGACTTAAAGAGTGGTGCGTGCTAATGAATAATTCCTGTGTCTATCAAAAAGGAAGCAAGGAAATAGCAATACAGATTATAGACGGTCTCGGCATTTTTATGGAAATAGAAGAAGACGAGACTATGCAGAATATGAGCCGCGGCGATAAGCTTAATGAGCTGATAGCCTTTGCAAAAAGCACTTCGATAATAATTGGCGAAGATTTTTCGTGTAAAAAAGCTTATATGAAGTTAAAAATGAGCCATGGGCTTAATGGTTAAACCCATGGCAGTCTGACTTTAATCTTGGACACTGATGACGCTTGGGAAGCATATTCGCTATTTTATGGCAATCAAGCCATCAATGCCCGAATATCCTCCTGTGGAGTGGTAATCGGCGCAATGCAGTAATTTTCCACAAGGAAGTTGAGCACATTTGGCGAAAGGAATGCTGGCAAAGACGGCCCAAGCCGAATGTTTTTAATCCCAAGGTACAGCAGCGTAAGCAAAATGCAGACCGCTTTTTGCTCGTACCATGACAGCACATAGGATAACGGCAAATCGTTTACTTCGCAGCCAAAAGCATTGGCAAGCGCAAGCGCAACTTGAATAGCGCCATAGGCGTCATTACACTGCCCCATATCCATGATGCGAGGCAGCCCGCCAATTTCTCCAATGTCGAGGTCGTTAAAACGGTATTTTCCACAGGCAAGCGTTAGCACGACTGTATCCTTCGGCGTCTGCTTCACAAACTCCGTATAATAGTTGCGTCCCGGCTTCGCACCGTCGCAGCCCGCCACAAGGAAGAAATGCTTGATGGCGCCCGCCTTAACCGCTTCAATAATTTTGTCTGCAACCGATAGGATCGTGCCGTGCCCGAATCCCGTGGTGAGCTGTGTTCCACCGTTAATTCCCGTAAAGGCTCGATCCTCACTGTAACCCCCAAGCGCAATGGCCTTTTCGATAACAGGCGAGAAATCATCGTCTATGTGAACCGCTCCGGGGAACGCCACAACCTCGGTCGTAAAGACGCGGTCGGCATAGCTTTGGCGGGGAATCATCAAGCAGTTGGTCGTATAAAGGATCGCTCCGGGAATACCGTCAAACTCATTCTGCTGATTTTGCCAAGCCGTACCAAAGTTACCCTTGAGATGAGGAT
>CAZUUR010000008.1:7759-17277 GCA_964622815.1 uncultured Oscillospiraceae bacterium
GGGCAGCATCTCGCCGTGGGTGTAAATATTTACGCCTTTGCCTGCGGTCTGTTCTAAAAGAAGCTGCAAATCTTTGAGGTCGTGTCCTGTCACCACGATAAACGGCCCTTTTTCAACGGTAAGCGGCACGGTCACGGGAGCAGGAACGCCGTATGTTTGCGTATTGGCCTTATCAAGCAACGCCATGCATTTTAGGTTTATTTCCCCAACCTTGAGCACGGTGGGGAGAAGCTGCTCCATCGTTTGCTTCTCGCCAACTGCGAACAAACCTTTGCAGAAAAAGCGGTTGACCTCATCGTCGGAGTAGCCAAGCATCAACGCGTGATAAGCATAAGCCGCCATGCCGCGCAGACCGAACAGGATTAGTGATTTTAGCGACCTGATGTCCTCGTCGGCGCTCCACAGCTCGGTCATGTCATAATCGTTGTTGCGGCCGCAGGGCGAGCCACAGCTTGCGCACATGTGAACGAGCTTCACTTTTTCAAGCGCCGTCTTTTCGATCTGACTATTGATTGCCGCATTGTCAAAGCTGACATTTGTGATGGTGGTGAAAAGCCCTTCGATTATTGTGCGATAGGTGCTTTCCGTCGGTTCTGCGCCGCTTGTTGCGCGGGCAAGACCAATTAAAGCTCCGGTCAGCTTGTCTTGAAGCGCGGCGGTGTCGGATTTCTTTCCGCAGACGCCCGCTTTGCCGGTGCAGCCGGTGCAACCGGCGGTCTGTTCACACTGGAAACAGAACATTTCATTTGCCATTATAAAACCCTCCTAATCATGATTGCCAGTCAAGCATTTTGCCATCTGCACAGAAAGTAGCGACCTGCCACGGAACGAACCTGTCGTTTTGGGGGAGTGCCGCCTTGGCCATGCTTTCCAATCCCGATAACGGCACGCTTTCATTCGGACAAATAGTAGCGCCTAGAGGTTATGACTGCAGCTCTCTACAAAGCAGTTGTTTGACTTTCTGCGATGATTGTATGATTTTAATTGCAACGTGTATGTTGGATTTCCAACAAGTAATAAAAGTGATAAAAAAATACTGTGCATTATTCAACTTCGCTATTTAGCGGTATTGACGATGCACAGATAAAACCTTTGTTTGGACGCGCGGACGGCGAAGCAAATGCGTATTGGCGATTTGGTGACATTCAATCGGTTTCCTTACTTAACGCTTATCAATGTGAAGATAAAAGCTTGCGGCCTTACCCTAATTATATCGCTCCCATACTTATGACTCCTTGTTTACCTGCAAAAACGCAGTGATCACCTTTAGAAATTCATCGCCGTATTGCGCGGCTTTAACCTCGCCAACGCCGGAAACATCAAGAAACTCGGACATCGTTCGCGGTGCTTTTGCCGCCATATCTGCAAGGGCGGCATTGGAAAATACAATATAAGCAGGGACGTTTTTCTCGTGAGCGATATGAGTTCGCGTAGCCTTGAGGGCGGCGAGAAGCCCAGTGTCCTCATTGGTGGCAACCGCGGCTTTCTTTCGTTTGTTATCGTTTTTTTCGGTGATGCGGTCGGCCCGCGTGGGCATGGACAACTTCTTGCCGCGAAATAGCACGTCGCGTGCGCTGTCGGTGGGTTCTAATGTTGAATGGGCAGGGTTTAATCTTATTATAGCTCTCTATCTCCAAAAAGTCTATAATCGTATGCACCTGTGCTGTGGAACGTTCACTCATTAGCCCATAAGTAGAAAGCTTGTTTAAGCCAAGACTTAGTATTCGCTGATCGTTGCTGCCGCGAAGCACTTGGATAACAAGCGTTTTTCCAACGTAATACCCAAGCCGTTCCTTAATGCGAATAATGCATGAAAGAGCTATCTGCGCGGGAATCGTAATATCATCAAGCCTGTATTCTCCTTTGCAATTTCCGCAGTTCCCGCAAAGCTCAACATGACTTTGGCCAAAGTAGTCGAGAATATAGCCGCGAAGACAGCTAGTTGTTTTGCAGTAGCCAGTCATCACATTTAGCCGCTCAAAATCTTGCTTGCGGACAAGCGCCAGTTCATCAGCGTCAAGCTCCTCGTTGCCGCCGCTTTCAATCAAATATTTAGCCGTTACTATGTCTCCGGCCGAATAGAGTAGGATACAGTCCGCACCTTCGCCGTCTCGGCCGGCGCGACCGGCTTCCTGATAATATGCTTCAAGGCTTTTGGGCATATTGTAATGTATAACGAACCCAACGTTTGATTTGTCAATACCCATGCCAAAGGCGTTAGTAGCAACCATTACCGTTTTTCGATCATATTGAAAGTCGTCCTGATTTTCTCTTCGCTCCATGTCCTCAAGCCCCGCGTGATAGCGGGTTGCCGCAATCCCCATATCACAAAGCGCCGAGCAGATTCGCTCAACAGACGCGCGCGTAGCGCAATAGATAATGCCGCTTTTATCCTGTCGCGCTTGAACCAGCGCGCAAAGCACAGCCAGTTTGCTCTTTGGCTGCTGCACATCAAAAAACAGATTTGGCCTGTCAAACCCGGTTATTTCGCAAACTGGTTTTTGCAGCGCGAGTAATCGTACAATGTCTTCCTGCACCTTAGCTGTAGCTGTGGCTGTAAAGCCCGCCACGACAGGGCGCTTGGGCAGGGTGCTTATAAAGTCAGTAATCCTTAGATAGCTCGGCCTAAAATCCTGTCCCCATTGAGAGATGCAGTGCGCTTCGTCCACCGCCATCAGTGAGACGTTTAATGACCGAATCAATGCAGCAAAGTCTTCGCTGTCAAGCCGCTCCGGAGCAATGTATATGAGCTTGTATGCGCCGTTTCGAGCACAATTATAGACGATTTGGAGCTGCTGAGCACTAAGCGAGCTGTTGATAAAAGCCGCGCTTACGCCCGCCTCCTTTAGCGCCGACACCTGATCCTCCATAAGGGAAATCAACGGGGAAACCACCAGTGTGACTCCCGGCAGCAGCAATGCGGGAATCTGATAGCACAACGATTTCCCGCCGCCGGTAGGCATAACGCCCAGCACATCGTTTCCGGATAATACTGCTTCGATTAGGTGCTTTTGCCCGCATCTAAACTCGCTGTGACCAAAATAGCGTTTTAGCGCAGTATATATATCCATATTTGAGCCTCACAGATATTTTTTTCCACGTCTCAATAACTCGCCGCAATGCCAACGTGAACAGCTTGAAATTAAGTATACTATAAATTCTTGTAACGGCAAACATCTTTTACTCGCGCATTATTCCAAATAGATAATCATCTCGTTCGCAATTTTTATCGACAATGTTGAATTGCAATTTCACTGTTGAATACTTAAAATGACAAAAAAGCACAATAAATCAACCAAGAACGACAATAAATGTTGACTGGCGACAAGCAAGTGCTATAATCAATACGTTTTAAATGCTTGCTTTATGAGGAGAATGTTATGCGCAAACAGCTCGCAGTGCTGCTGACCTTACTTTTGTCTTTTATTTCTACGTCCAATGCTGTTGCTTGTGGTAATAATTACATGTCTTTGTGCGTTATTGGCACTGATAAAGAACAAAATAATCAATTTTATACAGCTTCATTATTGCGCCCAGCGGATCATGACGGCACGCCGCTGCCTTTTGCTGCAGCTGGAGACGGCTTAATAGAAGTTGCGGCCAATGGCACAGAGGCGCGCGAGCCTTATGTTGAAGGATGCAATATTTATGCTAACGGTGCATGGATAAAGGTTGTTACGGCGTCCAATGAGGCAAGCAATTTATGCGATATTCAGTACAAATTATCTTTTGATAGCGAATTTCTGCCTTTGCAGTCCGCTCAGAATCTTGAAAACGCGACCGTTTACGGCGGCTGCTGCAATGATGCGGAATATGCGGGTGATACGCATATTGAAATGGCGGGCGGTACGGTTTATTGCATCTATGGCGGCGGCGCGGTAAACGCCAATATCATTGGCGAAACTAATATAACGGTGACCGGAGGCGTGGTGAGCGATGCTGCTTATGGCGCGGGCTATCAAAGCAATGCAAGCAGCACGAATATCATTATTATGGGCGGCACGGTGGGAAGCGTTTTTGCGGGAGGGAATTACATCGAAAACGCTGTATGCGGTGATGCGAATATACATATAAAGTCTGGTGTTGTTGCTGGTAATGTTGACGGTTGCGCAGCCAATGTAAACGGTAAATCCTCGGTGACGCTTTACGGCGAAGGCATATTGCAAATAGGCGGCATAAGCATGGAGGGGATTAAGCTAAGCTCGTTTGACGCCTGCCGCGTTTATACCTCAGGCCAGCTTGCCGAAGGCTCAGCCATACTTCTCTCAAATGCCAGTCCACCGAGCGTAGGCACTGTGGTGGCGCAGGGCACGAATATAAGCAGCGACATTGGCAAATTCACATATAACGGCAAGACGCTTGCCGCATCGGGCACAAATCAACTAATACTGGCGGAGGCTATAACCGGAATAGCCATACATGGCGATGCACCGGGCACGGGCGTTGCGCTCACGGCGGCACTAACGCCGTCAAGCGCGAGCGCGGAATATCAATGGTACAGAGCGACGGGCACAAGCGTAAACGGCACGCCCATAGAGGGCGCGACGGCAAGCGAATATACCTGCACAAATGACGATACGGGTTACTACCTCCGCCTTGTAGCCACGGGCACGAACGGCTATACAGGCACGTTTTCCACTGTGACAAGCGCAACGGTCAAGCGCATACTGCCCGCGCCGGAGAGAGTAGATACCGAGATCTACGGCAATGGTAATTACATAAAAATAACCAACGGCGCGGACGCAGACCACACCGCAATCTACTATTCGTCCGACGGCATAGAACAGTGGACGCTCTTTGCTTCGGATACAAACGACAAAACGGTCACTTGGAATGTCTACGGTGCAAGCTCGGCAACCGAATGCGTGGGCGATACGCACATACTCGTTGAGGGCGGCGTAGTCAACTCTGTATATGGCGGCGGCAAGGCCGCTGTGACGGGCGACGCCTCCGTCACGGTCACCGGCGGCCAAATAGGCGGCATCGTTTACGGCGGCGGATATATTTATAACGGCAATCATTGCGCGGTCAGCGGCACAAAATCCGTCACGCTCTCGCCAACCGACGGAAAAAAGATAGCGATAGGAAAAATTGATCTGCGCAGCGTGTCCGGCGGCATACTCGCCGTAAACGGCGCACTTAACCTCGGCTGCGCACCATACGATAAAATAACCCTCATAGCTTCAAATACTAATGTGAACACAGTGCTCGTGAGGTACGCGGCTGGCACGCCGAGCACTACCAATGAAAACGGCAAATTCACGCTTTCAGATGCGAGCGGCAACGCCATAGCCAAGCCCCTCGCCTACGGCGGCGCTGATGGCCGCGATATAATCATTGCCGCCGTGCCCATGGGGCAGATGACGCTTTCGGGCGAAGCTAAGGTTGGCGGCACGCTCACAGTCGCGCTTTCGCCCACAAATGTAACCGCGAGCTTGCAGTGGTATCGTGCGGACACAAGGATAACCGATGGCGGCACGGCTATCACTGGCGCTACGGGCACTGATTATACCTGCACCGTTAGCGACCTTGGCAAATACATATATGTAAAAGCCACGGCAGCGGGCGAATATTCAGGCACAAGCGCGACGGCCACGGATTTTGCCGTAGTTGCGCTGCCTGATGGAGATGATGGGTATTTTTATGCTAATGGCAACTGGCTCAAGATAGAAGCAGGCGGTGAGGACACAACCAAGCTAAGTTATTCGCTAAACGGTCAGGACGGCACATGGACTGTGCTCGCGTCCGATACAAATGTTAACGCACAAAGCTGGAAAATATACGGCGGAAGCAATGCTTTTACAGTAGGCGATACTCATATTGAAATGACCGGCGGAATCGTGAACGAGATATATGGCGGAGGAGATAACGCCAACGCTAGCACCACAAACGTTACTATCCTCGGAGGCACAGTAAAAAAAGTTACAGGCGGAAGCTCAAGAGGTACTGTAAACGAGGTGAACGTCACAGTTTCCGGAGGAAACGTTGACCAACTCTACGGCTTGGATACTAGCATTAGTGGAACGGTTACGAATGATATAAACATAAATATCTCAGACGGAGAGATAGGCTCTGCCACTGGCGCGGAAAACGGCATAATATGCGGCAAATTAGCCTTTACAATAACTGGCGGCAAGATAAACAACGTAAAAGCCAAGGGCAATTATGCAAATATTATCGGCCACGCCACCATTGCGCTTGCTGGGGGCAGCAAAATAGAAGTGACATCAGCAATAGAGCTTAATAGCTTCAAGGAGAAAAAGCTGCTTATTTCCTCAACGCTAGCTTCAGGCAGCGACATAAAGCTTAACGCGGGCATAAGCCTCGCCGTGGGCACGGTCATCGCTACGGCGAGTACAAGCGATATTGCTTGCGCCGTAGCGCCCATGTTCAGTGATAATACGGACGGCAACGCCTTGCTCGTGGTCGCCTCCGGCACAGATTTGATAGCGGGTAAAGCGCTAACGGGCGTAACGCTCAGTGGCAGCTCCGCAAACGCCGGAGATACACTTACGGCCACTATTTTTCCGGAGGAGGCAACGGCCGATTTCGCGTGGTATCGCACCACGGATACAAACGCCACAGGCACGCAGATACCCGGCGTAAACGGCAGCAGCTATACATTGACAAATGACGATATGTCCGCCTGCCATATCCGCTGCATCGCCACCGGCAAGAGCGGCTATCAGGGCATCGTCACGGCCGTTACCTCCGGCGTTACCTCTGAAAAAGTGCGCTTTACCCAGCACCCAACCAATACCTCCGCCGCACAGGGCGATGAAAGCGCCTCCTTCTATGCGCAGGCAACCGGCACGGGCGTGATAAAGTATACCTGGCAGTGCGCTAGCGCAACGGATTGGATAGACGTCGCAAGCGGTACGGATAACAATGGCAATTTCTTGGCGGTAGCCAGCCCCACATACGCCATGAACGGGTATAGATACCGCTGCATAGCGGCAAATGCCTTCGCCACGGTAACAAGCACGGAGGCCGTGCTAACGGTCACGCTGCCGATAACCGCCGTTACCGAGATAACCGTTAAGTCACAGCCGCGCCTTAGCTATAAGGTGGGCGACGCGCTCGATTTGAGCGGCATTGTTGTGAATATAAGCTATGGCGATGCAAGCAATACAGACGTTGCTTTCGCTGATTTTCCAGCCTATGGCATAACGGCGGACATGCCTCACGCAACAGCGCTTACGCAATCAGACGCCGGCAGAGTTATAACCTTTACATGCAACCAAAAAACCTGCGCGAGCGCTCCGATAAACATCGCCTCCGCCACGACTAAGCTTTCAATATCTGCGTCCGGCACAAACGGAGGCACTGTCGAGCCAAACGGCACGGTGATAGTGGAGCCGGGCGGCAGCGTAATAATTAAAGCCGAGGCGAACAGCGGATATAAGGTGGCAGGCGTGACCTTAACGCGAAACGGCGTGCCAACTACGATAACGCCCACTAACGGCGAAATACAGCTTGAGGATATTTCCGCCGATACAGCGGTTACGGTCGAGTTCACCCGCGATGGCGAAGCTCCCGCAACCCCCGCGACACTCACCGTTGTAAACGGCGCGGGCGGCGGAGTATACCAAAGCGGCATAGGAAGTATTGGCATTGTCGCAGCTAAAAGGCCGGGTTTCGAGTTCAAACGCTGGACTACCACCGATGCGGGCGTAATGATAGCAAACGCTCTTGCCTCCCGCACAAGCGTTACCCTGACAAGCAACGCCACGGTAACGGCGGAGTATCAGCACGTCGCGCCCGTGATAACCGAGCAGCCGCAGGACGTTATTATCCAATCGGGCGGCGTGGCGACGTTCAGCGTGGGCGTAAGCTATCCTGACGGCTGTACGTTTACTTGGCAGTATAGACCTGCGTCCCCGTCTGACGCTTCGTGGACGGATATAACAGGCAGCGACGCAACGCTCGAGGTAACGACCGATATGTCGCTAAACGGCTACCTTTTCCATGTGACAGTGGAAAACGACGGCGGCAGTGCGACAAGCCGTGACGCGCTTCTCACGGTGAGCGAGAAGCCGGTTGAAACCGGCGGCGCTTCGCTCATCACCTACACCTACGAGGATTGGCTTCGCGATAGCCAATATAATGAAATGGCCCCGCCTAGCGGGCTTGAGCCTGATGCGCCCGCGCCGCCGGAGGATCTTTTCGGCACTTTGGCAACGCCCGCGCCCACGCCGGGCGCGACTCAAGTGCCCGTGCGGGTGCTGCCGGTCGGCGGCGCGGATATTCCGCCAAGAACGTCGGACGAGAAAAGCGTGCTTGGCATTGTGATGCTTGCGGCGGCGCTGCTGTTCGTGGCGGTAAAACGAAAAAATAAGACGTAAACTGAGAGCCAGCGCAAACCGCTGGCTCACTTTTATTGAAACACCGTGACAAATATTGCGCATGATATGATAAAATGGGTTTGCAAAAAAAAGGAGGGTATCGGCGCGTGAAAAACAGAGCCTATATTGCAATAGACCTAAAATCGTTTTATGCGTCGGTCGAGTGCGTCGAGCGAGGGCTTGACCCGTTATCGACAAATCTTGTGGTTGCGGACGCTAGCCGAACGGAAAAGACGATATGCCTAGCGGTATCGCCATCGCTTAAAGCGCATGGCATACCCGGCAGGGCAAGGTTGTTTGAGGTAGTACAAAAAATTAAGGAAGTAAATTCGCTGCGCTGGTATAAAGCACCAAACCGCACTTTTACGGGCGCGTCGGCCGATGATGCTGAGCTAAAGGCATCGCCCGGGCTGTCGATAGATTATATAGTCGCCACACCGCGTATGGCGCTTTATATAGAATACAGCGCACGAGTGTATAACACATACCTAAAATATATAGCGCCGGAGGACATTCACGTTTATTCTATAGACGAGGTGTTTATAGACGCTACAAACTATCTTGACGCATATAAGCTTACGCCGCGCGAGCTGGCCATGAAGATGATACTCGATGTGCTAAATGTAACGGGTATAACAGCAACGGCGGGAATAGGCACAAATTTATACCTTTGCAAAATTGCTATGGATATTCAGGCAAAGCATATTCCGGCAGATAAAAACGGCGTCCGGATAGCCGAGCTTGACGAAATAAGCTATAGACGCTTGCTGTGGTCGCACAAACCTATAACGGATTTTTGGCGCGTCGGCAGGGGATACGCAGCAAAGCTTGAAAAATGCGGGCTTCATACAATGGGCGAGATAGCGAGATGTTCGCTCGGCAAAGCGCCGGATTACTATAATGAGGATTTGCTTTATAAGCTTTTCGGCGTGAACGCTGAGTTGCTTATAGATCACGCATGGGGCTATGAGCCGTGTACGCTTGCGGATATAAAGGCATATAAACCAAGCACAAATAGCATTGGCTCGGGCCAGGTGCTGCAATCGCCGTATTCATTCGATAAGGCGAAAATAGTCGTCGCTGAGATGACTCAGCTGCTCACGCTTGACCTTGTGGATAAGGAGCTTGTAACTGATCAAATAGTGCTTAATGTTGGATATGACATTATAAATA
>CAZUUR010000008.1:17318-18515 GCA_964622815.1 uncultured Oscillospiraceae bacterium
TGGCCGAAAAGTGCCTAAAGGCGCGCATGGAAGCGCAAATTTGAAGCCAACTTCATCGACAAAGCTTATTGTTGACGCTACTATGGAGCTTTTTGAGCGTATAGCGGATAGAAATCTTTATGTGCGCAGAATAAATGTAACGGCCAATCATGTTGTAAGCGAAACAAAAGCGGAAAGCTGCGAGCAGCTTGATCTGTTTACCGATTATGAAGCCGAGCAGGCTCAAAAGTCTGAAGCGGAGCGAGAAAAGCGCGCGCAAAAAGCAATGTTGGAGATAAAAAAGAAATATGGCAAGAACGCTATTTTAAAGGGCACTAATCTACGGGAAGGCGCAATGACTATTGAGCGCAATAGGCAGATAGGAGGGCATAAGGCGTGAGGGATACTTATGAGGATATTATATCGCTTGAGCATCATGTTTCAATAAAGCACCCGCGTATGCCCGTTGCAGACCGGGCGGCTCAATTTTCACCTTTCGCGGCGCTGACGGGTTTTGACGCGGCAATATGGGAAACAGCAAGGCTTACGGACGAAGAAATTGAGCTGGATGAATACCTAAAGGTTGAATTAAATGCTAAGTTGCTTGAAATATCCAATAAACTGCGCGAATGCCCGCATGTATTGATAACGTATTTCAAGCCTGATATAAAGAAGTCCGGCGGAGCGTATATAGCGCATAAGGGCCGTGTAAGGAAGATTGAAAACGAAAAAACGCTCATTATGGCGGACGGCGCAAAAATTCAAATAGATGCTATTATAGATATTGAGCTTTTTTGAGCAAATTTTCTGTTGCCTGTAACGAAATGTATTTATTATGCATTAACAGATATAAACAATAGAAAGGTGGCGGGTTGATGCTGTCCATTGAGAATGTTTACCAAGATCATGCGCAGACAGTATACCGCTATCTTCTTTCGCTTTCCCACAATGAGAATATTGCTGAGGAGCTGACACAGGAGACATTTTTTCAGGCGGTCAAAAGCGCGGAACGCTTTAACGGAAGCTGTAAGGTTGCAACATGGCTTTGCGCTATCGCTAAGAACTCGTTTTTGAGTTATTGTCGCAAGCATCCGCTGATTGATGAATTAAACGAGGGCATGCTTTCCGGTGAAACGGTTGAGCAGAGCGCTATGGAAAGCTTATCGCGCGTGGAGCTTTTAAGGAAAATGCACAGCCTGAATGAAGACACCCGTGAAG
>CAZUUR010000009.1:0-17261 GCA_964622815.1 uncultured Oscillospiraceae bacterium
AATTCGTAATGAGGGTAGCGCTATTGAAACCTTTTGCTTAGAAAACTCATCAATTATTTCTGGCACAAGCTCATGTATGGCGCTGTAATCCCCCGTGCTTAAAGAAAAAAGAGAAATCTCATCATAACCGGTGCAGGCGGTTAGCTCGCGAGCATATTTCATAACCGTCTCCCGGGTGCGCTCGCGAACGGGTCTATATATGTAACCCGCTTGACAAAATCTACAGCCGCGAGTGCAGCCTCGGAATACTTCCAATGCAATTCTGTCATGCACTATCGACATATAGGGCACTACAAGCTTGCCTAAATATTCAGCGTGTTCAAGATCCTTTACCACGCGCCTTTTTACCTTTTGAGGCGCAATGCTACTTTTTGTGTTCAGCCCCGCAAAGCAGCCGTTTGAATCATATTCAGGCTCGTAAAAGCTCGGTATATAAACGCCGTCTATCTTTGAAAGCATCTCCAGAAGTTCACGCTTGGTTTTTTTTGCTATCTTTGCCTCAAGCACCGTATTAGACACATCAAGTATCATCTCCTCGCCGTCGCCAATGAGGACGGCGTCAAAAAAATCGGCTATGGGTTCGGCATTGCATGCGCACGGGCCGCCGCAAATAATAAGCGGCGCATCTTCGCCCCGAAGTGCGGCATAGCGCTCTATCCCCGCCAAGTCCATCATTGTGAGGATATTTGTATAGCACATTTCATATAACAACGAAAAACCCACTATGTCAAATTCGTCTAAAGGACGCCTGTTTTCTAGCGAAAATAGTTTTATGCCATTTTCGCGCAGCGCGTTTTCCATATCAGGCCACGGGCAATAAGCACGTTCGCATATCATATCGGGAGATTTGTTGATTATGTTATATAATATCCTTGAGCCAAGGTGCGACATGCCCACTTCGTAAACATCGGGAAAACACAAAGCAAAACGGAGCGGCGCATCCGTTTTTTTGGTTATATTAAGCTCGCCACCCGTATATCTGGCAGGCTTTTCCACCTGCTTTAACATATTGTCTATATTCAAAATAACCTCCATATTTCAAAGGAAAAAAGATTACAGAATCCTCTTTCCATATAGAGTTTATCATTATCAGCCAACAAGGTCAAATATAATAAGGACAATTATGCTTATGTTTTTAAGGTGGGCTTTTGCGAGTCTAGGCTCATAAGCTCGCTTTCGGAAATTGTCTTGACTATGTTCATATTGCTGTCGAGCACGGTAAAGATAGTATATCTACCTCCGTCAAGAAGCTTTATTGCTTGTGAGACCGTGCTGTTTTCATTTATTGCCACTTGTTGAATACGCATAATACTGCCGCGTCTAAAGCGGCTTTGCTTTAGTGCTAGCTTCCTTGCGTTTGTTATTTCAAGGCTCTTTTTTTCTCTTAATGCGGCCAAGAGCAATAACGCAAACATAACTGCATAGGGTAATGCGCGCATATCTATGCAAATTAAATATATCGTAAGCGCACTGAAAACAAAAGCGATGAAAATTCCAATATAAATTGTTATTCTTTTTGCCTTTCTAGCTCCGATAAGTATTTCCAGTATGCATAAAAGCAGTTTGCCGCCGTCGAGCGGATATGCCGGAAGCAAATTCATAATCCCTATCGTTACGCTAATATTGCCAAATAGCTTAGCATATACCGCTCCCTCATTTGAAGCAGCTATTGCAATGGCCGTCAATCCAAGCACCATGCTAGCGATGGGGCCGGTTGCAGCTACAATCAACTCATCTAAGGAATTATCGTATGAGCTGGATAATCGTGCGATAAAGCCAAAGGGCTGCAATTCAAGGCAATCTATGCTGTAACCCAATGCTTTAAGCATCAGCGTATGCGCTATCTCGTGCATTATTAGCGCGACTACGGTTATTATTAGCTCAGCTCCGTTTCCGGATAGAAGCACGCATAATGGCAAAAGCAGCACCGCTGCGCTGCTTTTTATCTTGGTCATTCCTATGGTAAATAGATTTAGCATCATTGCGCACCAATGTATTCCAAATTTAAATCCACAGGGCGGCCGTTCTTTAGTAAGCGCACGAACACCTCCTCGGTTTCAAGCGCTGCTCCGATGCTATCCCCCTGAAGTATGTTCTGGCCTTCCTCAAGTATGCAGCTATTTAAACCGCTGAGAATAAGCTCGGTATCATCATTTGGCGACATGATGCTTACGCATAGTCCGCCCAGCTTGGAATCCTCGGATATATAGCGCACATTGCCAGAAATCATGGAGAAAATTTCCTGATCGGCCCTCGCTGTAAACACCGCATAGCTATCGCCAAACTCCACCAGCGCATTTGCAAGCGGTGCTTGGAGCTTTTCAGACGGTGAATACACGCTGATAGTTCCAGGCATTGATACGAACTTCAATTTGCCAAGATCGTCTATGATCTCATCGGTTTGCGCCTGAGAAATTATAGCCAGCTCTCTCTTTTCGTTCTGTGACGATATTAGCACAACAGCGCAAGCGCCCACGCATAACCCTGTTTTTACAAGCATAGATGCCATGCCTGCGACACGTTTTTGCAATGGCTTTTTTTCGCCTATGCAGCTTTTTTCGTATGATGAAAACTTTAGCTTCGTTGAGCGCACAAACAACATTCCTTTCAAAAAAAGCTTGCTTAATTGTATGCGCCCAAGGTTATGTTTACCATAGCTATTTTTTTGTAGGTCGTCGCATCCATACGTTTTCAACTATGCCCACGCCTATCATATTTGTTAATAGATTAGAACCTCCATAGCTAACAAAAGGAAGTGGTATGCCTGTGACCGGCATAAGCCCTATTGTCATGCCCACATTTTCAAACACATGCGCTAAAAGCATTCCCATAACGCCTACAACGAGGCACGTGCCAAAGGCGTCCTTTGATTTTATTGCGACATATAGCCATCTAAAAATCAATGCGAAATACAGCACTATCAATAGCGTTCCGCCCACAAAGCCCAGCCCCTCAACTATGCCTGCAAATACAAAATCCGTATGGCGCTCGGGCACAAATCTAAGCTGAGCAAGCGTGCCCTCGCTGAAATAACCCTTGCCAAACATTTGACCTGAGCCTATAGCTATTTTTGATTGCTTTACGTTATAACCATAGTTTTGTGTATCCAATTCCGGATTGAGGAATACTTTTATTCGCCAACGCTGCGAATCGCTTATTACATAAAAATAGCCAAGTGGCAGAGCAACTGCCGCAGCGGCAACCGCCGCGCCAACACATCCCCATGGTATGCGCGCTATAAACAGCATCAACACAAATATGCAGATATACACAAACGCTGTGCCAAAGTCAGGCTGAAGCATAACAAGCACCGTTGGAATGGCGCAGATTGCAAGCGCTTTTGCCACTGCCGTAAACGAGCGTACCGTGCCCTGGTTGCGCTCCATATCTTCGGATACCACTTTGGCAAGTGCAACGATTATGCAAATTTTACATAGCTCTCCGGGCTGGATCGCCCTGTCTATCTGCTCAAAAACCAGCCACCCCTGTATACCCCTCGTCTTTTCAACCGCGAAAAGCACGAGCAGCACCGCAACGTTACCCGCATATAAATACTTGATTATTGGCTTAAATAGCTGATAGTCAAAAACGATTACAATTATAAACGCAGCAATACCAACAAGAAAATTGACAATCTGTTTTTTTACATATTGAAGATTTAGCTTTGCCATATAATCGCTTATAGAGCTTTCCTCGCCATCAAATGGAGACGCCATAATGCTGGCAAGGCTTATAAGGCCTATCCCCACAAGCGCGAAAACAAGCAATATTGTAAACCAATCTATATGTTTGAGCAGCTTTTTATCTATCAAATCAATTACCTTATTTTAGTTTGAAAGCTTCGTTTACCTGATCGTATATGGCCATATATTTTTCTATCGTATCTCCGTAAACAATAGGTCTGTTGACCTTTGTAAGCTTAGGCACCTCGTCTCCGTTTATCATATTGACAAGCAGTATAGCCGCTTGCGCCGCCGTTTCATAATATGGCTCGATGCAAAGCGCATAAATATCGTTATCGTCAAACAAAGCAAGGTTTTCATCGCTCAATCCGCAGCAGAACAGCGTTATTGATATATTCTTAAGCAGCGCGGGATTGGGCGTAGATTCGGGGGTTGCCAAAGGATTATAAGGTGTTGGCGTAGGTGTGGGTTTAGGCGTGGGCGTCGAGCCGAGAGATTTAAATATAGCTTGCGCTTTTGCTCTTGCTTTAACCGCTATATCCGCGGCGTTGGTATCCACAACGTACATTCCCTTTATGTCTCTGTTGGCAACCACGAATTGTGCAAGCTCTTCAATGGCCTCGTCATAAGCAACCGCCGTGCGGTCAAACCCAACCACGATGAATTGCGGATATGACTGCGCTATTGAAGCTTGAAAATCCTGAGCAATTTTTTTAGTATCTAGCCCGTAGACAAGTATTCTGCCGGATTTTAAGCTGCGTTCGGTCATACGTTCCGCTATTCCCCGAGCGAGCTCATCATAATAATCAGCGTCGTCCGCAACAACATTTATCACGTTTTCGGCTTGAATAGAACATTGGTCGTATGGCACAACAACCTTCATGCCCAATTCGGCCGCCCGCTTAACAGCTTCGTCGTTAACACCGTTTTTGCTCACCAGGCATACGCCGCTCATTCCGTCGTTATATGCTATTTCAACAGCCGCAGCGGTGTTGGCACCATTTTTTGCCCTGTAGACCCGCGTGGGCATACCTAAATATTCGGTGGAACGCAGAAAGCCATACATTGTCATGTACGAACTCATTTCGCCATCGTCGTTTATTATCAGCCCTAGCGCATTAAAGCCAAGAATGCTTGAATCATTGTTTGTTTGCTCTATTGATGGCATATTGGCGCTGGTGCTTTCGGGCTCGCTGGTTTTTTTAATTTGGGCGACGGGTTGCGAGCTGCAGCCAAAAAATAACAGCGCCGACAGACACAACGCGAAGCAAAGCATACGTTTCATCAGTGTAAATGCTCCTTATCAACTATGATTTTATTACTTCTGCGCACGCCTGTCAGCACTTTCGCTTTATTTTACAAACCGGCAACATCTATTTAATTAAATATGAAGCTGATTTGGGAAGCCTTGCGTCGATTTCCTTCTTCTTTTCGTCAAAGCCTTTTTTACCGAGCAACGCATAGGTTGCGTTCTTGCCTTCCTCAACGCCAGGCTGGTCAAAAGCGTTTATGTTGAGAAGCTCTCCCGCAAAAGCCGTTTGCAGTTCAAACAGACATATTAGCTGGCCCAATGTGAAAGCATTTACTTCCGGCAGAGTTATTGTTTTATTCAGATGGCCGCTTTTTGTAATCGCATACTCTGTTGCAAGCTGCTCTGATTTAATCAATTCATTAAAGCTGTGCCCGCCAAGAAACGCCACGTCGGGTATTTCATCAAAGCCATGCGGTATGGCTACTTCGCATCTATATTTGTCTACTCCAAGGAAGGTTATTACCTTGTCAAAAGGCCCTTGCGTATATAGCTGTACCTGTGAATGCTGATCCGTTACACCGAGGGATTTTACGGGAGTTTGCCCGGCGTTGACTACATTGCCGTCGCGGTCGTGAGTTTTGCCGAGCGATTCTGCCCAAAGCTGCGCGTACCAATCGGCCATATATTTGAGCGAATCGGCATAAGGCATAAGCACGCCTATATTGCAGCCTTTTTTCACTGCTAGCATTTCAAGCGCGGCGAGCATATACGCGGGGTTTTTATAAATGTCCTTCTCTGAGCAGCGTTCGTCCATATACTTTGCGCCAGCTAGTAGCTCGTCTATATCAATTCCGCATACGGCGGCTGCGAGCAGGCCTACCGGACAAAGCTCGCTAAACCTCCCGCCTACCCCGTCGGGCACAAAAAAGGTGGGAATGTCATTTGCCTTTGCTATTTTAATTAGGTTTCCCCTATTCGCATCTGTAGTGGCGATGATATGCTTGCTCCAGTTATCGCCAAGCTTTGCCTTGAGCAGAGCTGTTATGAATAGCAGCTGGGACATTGTTTCAGATGTGCTGCCAGACTTAGTTATAACGTTAAACATTGTTTTTTCAATATCTATAACGTCAATAAGCGAAGCCATTCTTTCAGGGTCAACATTATCCTCAACGTAAAGCTTGGGGCCGTTACGCTTGCTTGAGGGAAGGTCGTTATACCTAAGATGAGAAAGCGCCTGCTGTACGGCTATGGGTCCAAGTGCGCTTCCGCCAATTCCAAGCACTACGAAGTTTTCATAATTTGCTTGTATGTGCTGAGCACATTTTTTAATAGCGGCATTCTGCTGATTATATGGAAGCTCACGCCATTTCATATTGTTTCGGCCAAGCTCCATGTGCTCGGCGGCTTCGTGATAGAGGTTGGCCCGAGAGTCAAGCTCGCACGCCTTAATTCCGCGCTCTCCAACGTACTCGCTCATCATATTATTGTAGTCAACGCTTATACGCATGCTTTCGCACCATGCTTTATTTTCATATCTATTCATGCATTTACCTCCTAAAAATAAATCTGTATGATTATACCACAATTTAACGAATATGATATACAAAACCTTTCAAGTAAGGCAATATGCGAAAAAAGATGATCATTCTGCTTATAACATTTGCATTGACGACTGCCGCAACCGTAATATTTACAAGCAGAGCAAAGCATTATGGACACATGGATATTTGCGTATATGACGCGGTGACCTCAGCGCCTATAAAAGGCGCATATATTGTGCTGCCGCAAAGCGGTCAAACATTTATAAGCGACGATTTAGGCCGAGTACACGCTTACGGTGTGCCATTGGATATGGAGTTTGCGCTTAATCGGATTATGACGCAGCCTTATGGCAATTCCACCTTGATTGTATATAAGGAAGGTTATATCCCATGCTGTATATTTTATGTGCAGCTTTACGCCGACCGTGTTCGTAGCGGGCCAAATGTTTATATGTTCACGAAATCAAAGGACAGCACGCTTGATGTGACAACATTTATTGAGTCTCCAAGCGAAGAATGGGTGAAAAACTTGGTTGAAAAATATGCTCCGGGCATGCCATAAACATTTTACAATGCATTTTAATATTTTATGTTATAATAATCGGCATGAGCGATACGAAAAGGATCATAATAAATGGCGAATGGAGAAAGCAGCTCTTAAGGCTGCCCTGGCTTTTGCTCATTCCGCTTGGCTTGCTAATGCCGCGCATTGCGGCTTTAAACCCCGACGGAATAGAAAAAATATATTCAAACGCAGTATATCCGGTAATCAGCGCGGCTATAAGCTCGTTTACAGGGCTTTTTAGCTTCTCGGTATGCGAGCTTTTGTTATATGCGCTTGCTGTTTTAATGGTTTTGATCGTAATAATACCTACGGCCGGGTTGTTAATGCGAAGAATTAAGCCGGTTCGCTTCATATCAGGGCTTATAACATTGTTAATAATAGCCGGAGCATTGCTTAATGGCTTTTACTTGGTATGGGGCTTTAACTATTCAAGGCCAAGTCTATATGAATTGCTGGAAATGCCCAAAAAATTCCATTCCGTAAAAGCGCTGGAGCGTCTTTGCATACAGCTCGCATCAAAGGCAAACGAAATACGCCCGTATCTTTATGAAGACGAAACCGGTGTGTTTATCTTATCCGATGAGCCGACCGCATGCTTTATGAGGTTACCCGAGGCTTATGAGGCTTTGGAAAACGAATTGTTTAACCGCCAAAAGGCAGCAATAGCTAAGCCTGTTATATTTTCTAGCGGTTTATCCGCTGCAGGAATAGCCGGTATATATGTTCCGTTTACAGCGGAACCAAATGTTAATGTGGATCAGCCGGCCTTACTGCTTCCGTCCTCAGCCGCACATGAAATGGCGCATTATTTGGGCTTTGCGCGTGAAGACGAGGCAAATTTCATTGCTTTTCTTGCATGTATGGCTTCTGACGACTATGAGATTCGCTATTCCGGAATAATGCTTGCGCTTATTACCTGCTCAAATGAATTAAGCTCATGTGACAGAGCCGCTTATGTGCACTTATATGAAAGATACAGCGATGCCATGGTGCGTGATCTGAAACAATATAACGCATATTGGAAGTCGTTTGAAAGCCCGGTGCGTGAAACAGCCACAAAGATAAATGACAATTATCTTAAATCCAACATGCAGAGCACCGGCGTAAAAAGCTATAATTTGATGGTGGACCTTATGCTGGCCTATTATACTAGTCTGCCGGAGCTATAGCGTATTTTAGCAGCTCTCCTGCTATTGGCGCGGCCACAGCTCCTCCCCCGCCCGCGTTTTCAGCCACTACGCATATCGCATAAGGGTATTGCTCATCATCGACAAAGCCAAAGAACCAAGAGTGCGGCAACACATTTTTATTTGATGATACCTCCGCTGTTCCAGTTTTTCCGCATACCTTAAAGCCTTCAATACCAGCCTTTTTTGCTGTACCATACTCTACGGCTGCAAGCATATATTCTTTTATTATCTCACATTCGTTACCCTTGAATAATTCGGCGTACACTTCCGCCACACTGCCTTGAGTGGGTTTCGACAGCCGAGGTTCCGGCATAATGCCATCGTTTGCTATTGCCGCCGCGATAAGGCAGGCATGCATTGGCGTAATAATATCCTTATATTGACCTACTCCGCTCCAGGCAAGTTCAAAATCGGTAGCGGGCAAAGTATAAGCGCCGGTATAAGCCACCAACTCTTTAAACACAAACTCTTTGTTAAAATATAGCTCATTGGATATTTCCATAAGCTTATTGGGACCAAGCTCAAGTGCCAGCTTTGCAAACGTATTATTGCATGAATGGGCGAAGGCATCCTTGAGCGTTAGTTTATCGTGATATGTTTCTTCAAAATCTTTAAGGAACACGGTGTTGCCGCCTTCGACATTTAGCCTGACGCCCGATTTTGCGTCGAACATTAGAGGCCCGTCGCATGAAAACTCGCGTTCGCTTACATTTGGCAAATATCTTAGCGCGGCCACTAAAGTGACGAGCTTAAATGTTGAGCCGGGAGTATATCTGCCCATTGTAGCTCTGTTGACCAAGGCGGAGTCCGTATATTCATATTTTCCTGAAAGAAAATCATCAATTTTTGCGTTGTCAAAATCGGGGTTTGATACCATTGAAAGTATTTCGCCGGTTTTGTAATTTATGAGTACGATTGCCCCGTCGTGCTCGCCCAATAGGCTTTTGGCTTTAACGCATAGCGAGGAGTCTATGCTAAGTGTGACGTCGGCACCAACCTTTTGCGGCACGATGGCTTGTAAAGCGCTATTGTCAAAGCCGAGCAGCGTTTTTGCGAACATAGCTTCCGCGCCGAGTGTCTGCCCCTGGGCATCGCCTATAACATGGGAAACCGCCAACCTTATCGCAGCGTTCGAGGCATACTGTCTTTTGCCATTATCATCGGTGTAAGCTAAAACTTCACCGTTCCTATCGTAAATTTTTCCCGCGTATACGCTATCACGCTTATCGGTTACTCTAGTGTTATAAGGGCTTGAAAACCAACGGTTGCCATACTCGTCCACAATGAAAATCAGGTATGCCGCAAGCGCTATAAACATAAACGTGAATATGACGGTGATAGCTCTTAAATTTTTTTTCATTGTTGTGTTTCCTCGGCCTGCTCTAAAGCTTCAGCCTCGAGCCGTTTAGCCAATGCTTTGCGTTCTTCGTCAAGCCTTCGTGTGTTGTTTGCAAAGATACCTTGGATTATGCCTACGAACAAGAGTGAAGCTATAATCGAACTGCCTCCATAGCTAATGAAGGGGAGCGTAATCCCCGTCAGTGGAATAAGCTTTATTACTCCGGCGATGATTATGAAGCTTTGGAATGCTAGCATGGCCGAAGCGCCGAACGCTACAAGCGATGAGAAGGTATCGACAGAATTAAGAGCCGCTTTTATTCCGCGTAAAAACAGCAATAAATACAATGCAATTATAACTACTCCGAATACTATGCCAAATTCCTCGCATATAACAGCGAATACATAGTCCGTATAATATGCGGGAATATTTTTGGGCGACCCAAGCCCAATCCCCATGCCAAAGAGGCCGCCGGACGCTATCGCCATAAGCCCCTGCGCTATTTGATAGCCGCTCGTGGCGTATGTAGCCCATGGATCTAACCATACCTTCACGCGAACCTTAACATGGTCAAACGCAAAATAGCTTGCCACAGCGCCTATGCCGCCAAGCAGCATTCCCTTGAAAACGCCTTTTATGTCCCCGCTTGCCGCGTAATACATCATTATTGCCGATACAAGAATCAGCATTGCCGCGCCCAAGTCCTTTTGTAAAACCAATAAGACCGCAATAGCTATAACAAATAATATGGGCATCGTGAGCTTTTCTAGCTCCGTTCTTTCCGTGAGCGCGTTTGCCAACACAAAAACAAACGCCACCTTCACAAATTCAGATGGCTGAAAGAGTATCCCGCCCAATGAAATCCAGTTTTTCGCACCTCCTGATTCTTTTCCCAAGAATAAGAGCGCAACGAGCAGCGCTATACTTCCAAAGCCCACAAGATAGCTTGTCAACCGCATCAATTTGAGAAATTTGAATAGGAACAGCACAGTAAACATGCCCACGCCGCCTATGCAGGTAAATACAAGCTGCCTAAACGCGGTCTCAGGAGACATTCTGTATTGCATCGCAAGCCCTATAGATAAAAGCAGCGCGACTATAAGCATAAATGGATAGTCGAATTTCTGGGACAGCAATGATAGCGATATAAATACGAATAAATGTATCCCCATTACAATTAGTCCAAATATGAGCCCATTTATATCAAAGGTGCCGGATTTAAATATAATTAGTCCAAATAAACTCGCAGTCAGTACCTCAAGCAAAATAAACCCAATAATGCATTTTATGTTTTTAGGCGGCGCTTGAGTATCTTCTTTATTGAGCATGCGAACGGCATGGGCGTACCGTCTATTTGATATTGCTGAATATATGGTTATACAACATGTCATTGCAATAACCAATGCCAAATAGAAATACCGCAATAAGCTTGCGGCTGTTGAATATGCCGTATCACCCATTACGGTATCCTCTTTTTTCCCTTAATAAAGTCAAATTAACGCGCTTGATTTTGATTATGAAAGCAAGGGAGATTTAAGCAGCAGCTGCTTTGTGCTTTCAAGATGAGTGCGAAGCAGAGCGGTTGCAAGCTCGGTGTCTTTTTTCTGGCAGGCAAGTATAAGATTCCTATGCTCCTCTATGGATTTGATTTCTTCTTTCATATCTTCGGTGCAAAGCGGGTGAATATATCTATCTACGTTTGCATGCAACTGATCTATAAGCGAAAGCAACACCTGATTGTTGGCAGGCTCGTACAATGCAAAATGAAGCTTGAGGTTGATTTGATCGTATTTTTCGATTACTTTTTCTTCTTCAAATTGCTCCAAGCATTCAAAAGCAATAGCAATATCCTTATCTGTCATTATGGGAACAGCCGTTCTTATGGCGCCAATCTCAAGAAGTATGCGTGTGTCCATAACATTGGCCATCTCATGACGGCTAAGCTTTGTAACCACAGCGCCCCTATTGGGATATATGCGAACAAGCCCTTGCGCTTCGAGCTGACGAAACGCTTCTCGTACCGGTATATGGCTAACGCTGAGCGCAGATGATATTTCATCCTGTCTAAGCGGCATGTCTCCCGGCAGTACGCCGCGAACTATCGCGGTACGAATGACCTGAAACACCCAATCTCTCGCAGCCATAGACTTAGGCTGCATTTCTTCAGCAATACGTTTCAATTCCATTCCGTCACGCTCTCCTTAATACGAATTTGCATTTACTAATTTATTTTACTGTTTTTATGCAAAAGCGTCAAGCGCATAGTGTAATAATTTCCACAATTTGGTGCATTATCCGTCGCTGCCCGTTGCTCTTTGCACTATTATATCAGATGGCGCATCGTTTGGCAGGCTTGTATATTCAGGAATGGTTATTTCAAGCTTCGCGCTTGCCGGCCCGTTTACTTGCTTATTATTTATCTTTAGCTCCGAATGAGACGGGACAACAAAGTATTTATACGTTTCTCCCGGCTCTGCTGTATTATCGGTATACTGCATTGTTGCGTTAGTATTGCCGCTCATTTTTTTAATCATCTCTATCTCGCCAAAGCTATCCTCTCGAAATATTTTATATTGCACAAATGTTTGCCGCGTCTTAAACGATACCACGGGCGCTTGGCCATTAAACCAAAGTCTAAAGTTTTGCGCCGGCATAGGCACTACCCAATATTCGCTTTCTGCCTCTGGCGCGCTACCGCGCACGAAAAATTCTTCATATTGATATTGCAATGGAGTAAGTGCGCTAGTGCGCACTATTTTTTTCTCTATATCCATGGTTTTCTTGTCCAGCTTCACTTTTTCAACTCCTGCGGGCTGTAAAAAATCATCAGGTACAACATTGTAATATAAATAGGAAAATAGTTTCCTGAGTATGAGCGCGGGATATTTACCCCCGCCGGAATCGGCCGGCAGCGCGTCGCCGTCCTTTGAAGTGTCGTACCCTGCCCAAACTGCGGCTGCGTAATCCGTACTGTAAGCGGCCATCCACGCATCGCGGTTGCCTGTTTTGTCACCAACTGTGCCTGTCTTTCCCGCAAGCGGCATGTTGAGCTCACCAAGCCGGTGACCTGTGCCTTCAGCTATTGCGCTTTTGAGCATATCATTCAATATAAAAGCGTTTTCTTCGCTCATTATACGAGAACCGGTTTCATCGCGCTCATACAGCACATTTCCCGCTTTATCTGTTATTTGTTCTATAACTTCCGGCTGCCTGTAAATCCCTCCTGCTGCAAACATAGTATATGCCCCGGCTATTTCTAGCGGCGATACTCCATATTTAAATCCTCCAAGGGCGAGCGCAAGGTTTCTGTCGTCGCTGTTAAAGTTGATTCCGCACTTTTTTGCAAAGTTCATTCCTGTATCAACGCCTATATCGTTTAACACCTTCACAGCGGGTATATTTAGCGACTTTGTGATAGCATATCTAAGCGTTACCCAACCGTAATATTTATTTGAAGTGTTTTTGGGCGCATAGTCAGCAAAAGTTGTTTTTTCATCAAGTATCATCGTTGCAGCATTGTATGTTCCGCTCTCTAGCGCAGGCGCGTATAAAATAATTGGCTTTATCACTGAGCCAGGCTGCCTTTGCATATCAGTAGCTCTATTAAATGCGAAAGGCGAATAATTCCCACGACCTCCAAGCATTGCAATAACGAGCCCGCTTTTTGTATCAGTTACAACAAGCGCCCCCTGACAATCGCTTTGGGGAAACATTGTTTCATCGTCGAATACACTTTGGCAATAATCCTGCAATTCGTCATTTAACGCCGTATAAATCCTGTATCCCCCTGTGAGCAATGTGTCCATATCAATTTGAAGGAGCTTGCACGCGCTGGTCATGGCATAATCAATATAGTAGTTTCTGTTTTCTGCTTCGTCCTTATCAATAATAACGGGAAGCTCCGCTTGACTGTATGCTTTTTCTGTTTCGCTTATATACCCATATTCACACATGAGTGAAACAATATTGTTTTTCCGTCCTAAAGAAGCCTCATAGTCAAGATGAGGCGCATAGTTCGTAGGCGATTTTAGTATTCCCGCCAGCATAGCCG
Source organism: uncultured Oscillospiraceae bacterium (assembly GCA_964622815.1). Lineage (GTDB taxonomy): Bacteria > Bacillota > Clostridia > Christensenellales > CAG-138 > CAZUUR01. Next base: position 13,622 of record CAZUUR010000009.1, read on the forward strand.
CCTCACCCACTGTAAGCCGACTGGCTGATTTCCCGAAATAACCTCGTGAAGCTGCTTCTATACCATAATAGCCTCTGCCAAAATAGACATAGTTCATATACATTTCAAGTATTTGGTCTTTGCTGAAAACCTGCTCCATTTGATATGCGAGCACTGCTTCCTCTAGCTTACGCGTCATGGTTTTGCGCGCATCAAGATGCGTTAGCTTTATTAGCTGCTGGCTTATTGTGGACGCTCCTTGAACATAGCTTCCGGCCTTTATATCCTCCCACGCCGCGCCAAGTATTCGTATGAAATCAACGCCTATATGCTCATAAAATCTTGCGTCCTCTGCCGAAATGAAAGCGTTTATCACATGCTGAGGCAGGCTGGTAAGCGAAATGTCTATTCTATCTTCGGCATCGTGAAAAAAAGCCGTTTCAATGTGATTAGCATCGTAGATAATTAGGGTTTGCGCCGTATCGGTTATTTTTTCAGGCTCAAACTCGTGCCATGCATCAAGGCTAAGTATCTTAACCGCAAAAAAAAGAAGAAAGACCAGTATGCATGATGTAATTGTAAGCAGTATCCATTTGGCAATTTTTCTGCCGCGGTTATGCTTTCCTTTTTTCATTTTACCCCTCCAATGCGGAATGAAAATACATTTCTTTTATCATTCCCCATTTGAGGGCTTTTATTGCATCGGGTGGCTGCAATATTATTTAGTTATCGTTTTGGAATAATGAAACGGCGAATTCTATTCTCATATATCTTTTCACATATAAGATATAAAAAGTCATAAACTACCAATGCTATTTCAGCTATTATGACAAGCAGCCATATAGGCAGCGTAAGCGCAATGCCGGCGAGGCAAACGTTAAACACATAATACGCAAGCGCGGCGGCGAGAGCAAAAAAAAGGTTTGAATATACGAGCTTAAGTAAAATTCGGCCTATGCCGTCTTTAATTTTTTCATCTATAAACGTTTTGAAAATTCCATAATGGCCAAGCAAACATACATACGGTATTATCACCAATTTATTTGGAATAATCAAGAAGGCAAGCAAACTTGAAGCCAAAAACGATACTATAGAGGAAATATACGCTTTCTCGACAGTGAGCGCGTATACAAAAAGACCGGAAAGAAAATATAATGCAAGCTTTCCAGAAGGAAAAACCGAGGTCGCGTATAAGCACACCACATTTAGCGCGCATACCATTGCTCCGAGCGTAAGCTTTTGTGTTAAAGTAATTTTTTTCATATTTATTTCATTAGCAGCAGCTTATCAAGTCGCCGCCCATACATTCGCAGCAGCAGTCCGCACAAACGAGGCCTGTGCATATATCGCAGCCAGAACCGCCGCAATTATTGTTATATGTTCTTCCGCCCTGATAGTTGCGTTGATAAGGACGCCCAGTGCTTCTTAACGTATTGTATGCATTGGCATATTCAGGATTGCCCGGTTCTTGAGTGTACGCACGGGTAAAGAACTCGTTTGCTTTATCATACCAACCCTGTCGCAAATAAATTATTCCATATAAATAATACCATTCGGCATTTCTGGTCTGAATGCCGTCTAATATAGTTTTGGCTGCCTGCAAATTATTTTGATTGATGAATACGCGCGCTTGTGCAAACTCCTGTGAATTAGGGCCGGAATATGATCCTCCCTGACCGCTGTAGCCTCCGTAATTAGTATATGTACCGCAATTTGCCCTGTTTGACGAGGCACGCTTTGTAAGCAGCTCGTAAGCTTCGTTTATCTCAACAAGCTTTTCATTCGCCACCTCTTTAAGATCAGAATCAACATACTTATCCGGATGGTATTTTTTTACCAGGTTTAAATATGCAGTGCGTATTTCTTCCTGTGAAGCGTCCTCCCTCACACCCAAAACCTTATAAGGATTGTTCATACATTATGACCATAGCTTTGGTTTACAAAAGCATCCTTTCAAAATTTTAACTAAAGGTTAAAATAGGGGGCCGGTTTTGCACCGGCAAAATCGTCGCGCCTCTTGCCACGAAAACCTCACAACCGGGTATGAAAAACGAAGCCTTTCACACTTTAGCTCCCAATATATCTTCTGTTTTTTTTCGGCATCCGTCATATATGATATTGTTCAATAATCCCTCATTGCATTTTATATCAAGTAAGCCGTACGCGTCTATAGCCTCGTTCATTGAACAGTTAAGTAAAAACTCGGCACGATCCTTACTGGCTTTGCAAGCACTTAACACGTTGTATGAGCCGTTTTTCATATCCTTCTCCCTATCGTCCCACGCGTCTATGATATAAAGCCATCTTCCTATGTGATAAGCAAGGCGTGGCACCACTATCTTATCATTTGCGCTTTTATATGGAGCGGTTTTTAGCGCTTGCAGCATCATTCGCGCAAAAGCGTCAGCAGGCGCGTCCAGATCCATGCAATTTGATTTTTCTAGCTTTGAAAGCTCATTTATACCATTTAAAATACTTTGGCCAAGCGCGGCGCTTTCGTGATTGGCTTTGTCAGCCGCACCTTTTAGCAAACCCGAGGCAGATAAACAGAGCAGATTTTTTTCATCATTCCAGTCATCTTTCATTTTATACCATGCAAGTAAAAGATTTAGGTTTGCAACAAAGCTCAGATTCTCCGAGCTTTGAGCGACTGGACGCTTTTTAATAGGATGACGGGGACATCTTTCCATCTTAGTATTGTTTTCATTTAAGCATATCGATTCTAGCAGTATAGCAATAAAAGTACAATCGTAGCTTAGCGTGAAGCGTGCGGCTTGACCAAGCTTTCTGCTTATCTCTTTGCAAACACCGCAGTAATATGCGCGGTATACAGCTAATTCATTTAGTTTTAACTCACCTTGCAAGGGAGAAATATATCCAAACACAAATCGCTCCGTTTGTTATTATTTTGTTATTCTATCATGATAAACCAGTATATTACAATTATCATTTATGGCTTTAAATAAATATGATCACAAGACATACAAAATAAATTGTTATATCAAAACAATTTTTATATGTTAACTACTTTAAAAATTAAACAAGGTTTGTTATAATGCATTTATAATGCTATGCAGATGACTGTATGGCAAGAAATTTGTAGGAGGAAACAAAATGAAAAAGATCGCTGCATTGATGTTGGCGCTTCTGTTTGTATTCGCGGCAGTTGCGTGTCAGGCTCCCGCAGCAACGACGTATGAGATCGCACTAGTGACCGACGTCGGTAACATTGACGACAAATCCTTTAACCAGGGCGCTTGGGAAGGCGTTAAAGCATACGCCGAAGCTAACAACAAGACCTTCAACTACTATCGTCCTTCCGAGGATTCGACTGAAGCCCGTATCGAGACGATAAAGAACGCTATCGACAAGGGCGCGAAGGTTGTTGTATGCCCCGGTTACCTTTTCAACTCCACTCTCTTTGAGATTCAGGATCAGTTCCCCGACACTATGTTCCTGCTTCTTGACGGTGAGCCGGAAGCTGCTGACTATTCCGCAAAGAGCACTTCCAAGAATGTTCATTGCATACTTTATCAGGAAGAGCAGTCCGGTTATTTTGCCGGTTATGCGGCCGTTAAAGATGGCTACACCAAGCTCGGCTTCCTCGGCGGCATGGCCGTTCCCGCGGTGGTTCGTTTTGGCTATGGCTATGTGCAGGGTG
>CAZUUR010000009.1:17271-18207 GCA_964622815.1 uncultured Oscillospiraceae bacterium
CTGCTAAGGAATTGGGTATTGCCGACCAGATCGAAGTTAAGTACTGGTATTGCGATTCCTTTGCTCCCAGCGACGACATCATGACCAAGATGAGCGGTTGGTATACCGAAGGCACGCAGGTCGTATTCGCTTGCGGCGGCGGCATCTATCTGTCCGCTGTTGCGGCTGCTGAAGCTGCTAATGCCAAAGTCATCGGCGTTGACGTTGACCAGGCTAGCCAGAGCCCGCTTATAATCACTTCCGCTATGAAGGCTCTTAGCAACTCCGTGAAGATAGCGCTCACCTCGCTCTATGCCAACAATGGCACTTGGGCGGCTGCTGATGCCGGTACCACCGCAAACCTCGGTGTTGCCGATGACTGCGTTGGTCTTCCTACGGCTGCTGATTCCTGGAGATTCAACACCTATACGGTTGAAGAGTACAACACCATATTCAACGCTGTTAAGACTGGTGCCGTTGTTATTTCCAACGCCATTGATGTCGCTCCCACCGTTGATATAGCTGTTGACTACCAGAACTAAAACTCAACTTAGCAAAACCTATAAACAAAGAGGGCTGGGCTACAAGCCCAACCCTCTTATATTTTAGAAATAACATTGCTGCGAAGGGAATATTTATGAGCGATTATATTATAGAAATGCTTAACATAACCAAGCAATTCCCCGGTATTAAAGCAAACGACAATGTAACATTGCAGCTCAAGCAAGGCGAAGTTCATGCGTTGCTTGGCGAAAACGGCGCCGGAAAATCAACGCTGATGAGCGTTTTGTTTGGCTTGTATCAACCGGAAGATGGAATAATCAAAAAAAATGGCGAAGTAGTCAAGATAAACGACCCCAATGACGCTAACGCCCTGAATATCGGAATGGTGCATCAGCACTTCAAGCTTGTTGAGGTGTTTACGGTGCTTGATAATATCATATTGGGCGTTGAGCC
>CAZUUR010000010.1:0-17853 GCA_964622815.1 uncultured Oscillospiraceae bacterium
AGTTCAAAAACCCCTCCAAGCCCATAGGCCCCTTCTATAAAGAAGACGAAGCCAAGGCCATAGCCGCTGAAAAAGGCTATGCCATGAAGGAGGACGCCGGCCGCGGCTGGCGCAGGGTGGTTGCTTCTCCCATGCCCATTGAGATAGTTGAACTCGACGCTGTGAAGTGCCTCGTTGACAACGGCTTCATCACCGTTACCGTAGGCGGCGGCGGCATACCCGTCATCCGCAATGAAAAGGGCGAGCTTGAGGGCACTGCGGCCGTTATAGACAAGGATCTCGCTTCCGAGCGCCTTGCTGAGGATCTCGACGTTGACGCGCTCGTGATACTCACCGCCGTTGAAAAGGTCTGCCTCAATTATAACAAGCCCGATCAGAAGGACTTGGATACGCTCAGCGTGGCCGACGCGAAGAAGTATATAGCCGAGGGTCATTTTGCGCCCGGCTCAATGCTTCCCAAAATAGAGGCTGCTGTGAAGTTCGTTGAGAGCAAGCCCGGCAGAAAGGCAATAATCACCTCGCTTGATAAGGCGCTTCTCGCCATAGAGGGCAAGGCTGGCACTACGTTAGCATAAAATCTATAAAAAGGCCGAAGAACCGCCGGTTCTTCGGCCTTTTTTTGTGCCCGCGGCAGAGAATGAACCCCCAAAGGTGAAAGTTTTTATTGCGCGGGTTACACTTGGAGTTACATAAATGCTTTTTTAATGCTTCTTAATTTAAAACCAAAAATTACGAATTAGTAACTGTTGCAAGTCAATGTGACCGGTACAAAAGCTGTTATGGGTGTAAGCATGAAAGACTTTGTCTTTCATACTCGGTTTTGAGGCTTTTGTCGCAGGAGGTGCGACGATTTTGCTGGCGCAAAACCGGCCTCAATTCCCCCAAAAAGAAGCTTTCGCAAGCGAAAGCTTGGTCATAAAAATATAACTAGAAAGCCACAGCTACCGGTAATTTACAGGGTACTACCGCAACTTCACAAAGACTTCACAATCTAAAATTAAAAATAACACAAAAGGGTGCGCGAAACAACCAAAATGAACCACGGTGGCATATAATGACATTAGAAATAAACAAAGCACCGTTCCACTGGCTAACGAGAGCCAAATAAATTTATAGAAAGGCTGCTTTTCAAATAGAAAGCAATGGTGATAAAAATGGAAAACAACACTAAAAGGGAGAACAAGGGCAAGAAGGCTGCTATAGCGCTTCTATTGCTGCTCCTGCTTGGCCTTGGCGTCGTGGGCGTATACAAGCTTATAAACGCTCCCGTGCCGGAAGCGGGCAAGGTTGAAGCAATGACTCCCGCAGTGACTCCCGCTCCCGTAACTCTCAAGGACGAGCAGCTTCCCGCGGCCTCACAGCCCGAGACAGTCACTATTCCTGACGAGCAGCTTCCCGCGGCTTCACAGCCCGAGACTCCGGTTGCTCCGCAGCCCGTAACTGCACCCGCTGCACCCGCAGCACCCGCAGCACCCGCAGCACCCGCTGCACCCGCTGCACCCGCTGCACCCGCTGCACCCGCTGCACCGGTCGTTCCTGAGACTGTCGTGCTTGATACTGTGCTTCCGTCCTTCGTACCCGAAGCGATAGTAGTGCCCGAGCGCGACGAGCTCACCGATCCCGACCCCGTTGTGAGCCCCGCCCCCGTTGTGAGCCCCGACCCCGTTGTGAGCCCCAACCCCGTTGTGAGTCCTGATCCGGTTGTGACACCTGATCCGGCCACTCCGACTGACCCCGTTGTGACACCTGATCCGGCCACTCCGACCGACCCTGTTGTGACTCCCGATCCGGCCACTCCGACTGACCCCGTTGTGACACCCGACCCGGTCACTCCGACCGACCCGGCCAAGGACGAAGCCTACGCTGCCATAGATTACCTTGCTAACCTTATCAAGACCGACGGCTCAAAGGCCGACGCGTATTTCCAGGCCGGCAGCCGCAAGAACGATCTCAACAGCACCATAGACAACGGCGGTCCCAACTTCGGCGTTAAGATCGACAATGCCATGGACGCCAGCACTACCGACGCCATAGACGGCGACAATGACGGTTTCTCGTGGACAATGGCCAGAGACAGCAAGAACGATGAAAATGGTCATTATAATTTCTCGATTTACTGGTACGGCAAGAGCATAGATGAGCTTAACACCGGCGATGTTATAAACAATGTGTTCCGCTACAAGGGCAACACCGGCGATGCTGAGAACAACGTTGAGGACAACACCGTTGAGGGCAGTGCCAATGTGAAGGAAAAAACAGTTGATAACCACGATTTCAACGTAATAGTTGAGGGAAGCTTCACCGAAACGACCCAACCGTAAAACAAAAAAGGCCGAGACGATTAAAAATCGTCCCAGCCTTTTTTTATGTGAGGAGAAAACATGAAAAACTTCGTCTTAGAATTAAGGAGGCTATCTTTCCTTTGCGAGGAAGAACAGCGCTATAGTGCCGGGACCGGAGTGCGAGCCTATCACCGGGCCGACATGGTTTATGACAATATTCTTAACGCCGAAGCGCTCCGTAACGAGGTCGGCAGTGTAATTCGCATCAATAATGCAATCGCCGTGCGTGATAAAAACCGTCTGCTCAGATGGATTTATGGCAAGCTCTGCCATGCGGTCCACAAGCGCCTTGAGGCTCTTTTTGCGGCCCGTAGTTTTGTATAGCGCCACAAGATGCCCAGCGTCGTCCATGTGCATGACGGGCTTTATGTTCAAAAGCGTGCCTATCGCCGCCGTCGCGCCGGATATGCGCCCGCCCCGCTTTAGGAACATGAGATCGTCCACCGTGAACATGTGGCAAAGATGAAGCTTGTTCGCCTCGGTCCAATCGCGCACTTCGTCTATCGTCTTGCCCTCACGCTTTTTCATAACCGCGTGATATATCAAAAGCCCCTGGCCGAGCGATGCGCTCAATGAATCCACCGTGTACAGCTTGCGCTCGGGATATTTGTCGCGCAGCGACCTCGCGGCGGTTTCGCCGCTGTTGTACGTTGCGCTAAGTCCTGAGGAAAAGCCGATATAGAGTATGTCATGCCCGCTTTTGAGCAGCCCCTCCATTTCCGCTTCAAACGCCGCCACGTTTACGGCGCTCGTTGTGCAAACCTCGCCTGCGCGAAGCCGCTTGTATATTTCCTCGTATGTGACGTCGCTTTCGTCAAGCATGTTGCGCCGCTCCTTGCCGTCCACCATGACGGTTAGCGGCAGCACAGCAAGCTCTAGCTCCTTTGCGAGCGCGTCTGGCAGGTCGCAGGAGGAATCGGTCATTATGATATAATTCTTCTCGCTCATACAGTAAACCTCGTAAAAAGTGATTGCCCATATTTGTGCTGGGGCTGATAAAACAAGGATACCTCGTTTTCAATACCATGTCAAGCGATTTTTAAAAAGCACCGTCGTGGCGGCAGGCGCGACGATTTTAAAGCAAAACCTGCATAAAATCCCATAGCGGAGGAGCGTTTACAAGCAAAAGCTATAATCTAAGTTTGAACAATTTCGCATTTTTGCGCCGCTTGTATGGCATTTTGTTGCGCGGTAAGTTATAATCTAAACGGATTATTGTGCGCGTAAATGCGCGAGTATATAGGAGCGAATTAAAAAATGCGTTTAGTAAAAAGACTTTTTCCGGCTGCTGTTGCGCTAATAATGATATTCCTGCTCACGAGCACGGCGCTTGCGGCGAAGGTGACTGGTTCAAGCGATCCCACGAGCGTTGTGGACGATTCGCAGGAGCACGACGTTACACTAAAACTCGATGTTACCAACGATTCGTCCGCGGCCATGGAGAACATATCCATATCAAATAACAACGGCGTTGTGTTCGATACAAGCGGCGTTTCTATAGCGGCCGGCTCAAGCTACACGTTTTCAAAGCGCGTGCGCATGCCATACGCGCTTCTTGGCGCGGCGCTTAAATTTGATATAAAGTGGAGCGAGAACGGCGAGAGCAAATCGGCGAGCGCATCAATAACCGTTTTAAAGGGTGCGGCTGCAACGCCGGGCGCGAGCGGGACGGACGCACTTTCACCGTCGTTCTCAACGGCGCAGCTTAGCGTGAGTCGCACGGTAAGCGCGGAAAAGGCCACGCAGGGCGATGTGATCACGATAACGTATACTATCAAAAATCAAGGCGCAACGGATATTGCAAACGTAACGCTCACCGATAAGGAGATAAACAGAAATCCGCTTCAAACGGGCATAACCGTGCCCGCAATGCAGTCTTATACATATACGCATGAATACACTATGGGTACGGCCACAATAAAGAGCGTGCCCGTGGTTACATACATAGATGCGAGCGGTGCGGAGACCACCGTTACTACCGCCGAAAAGGTGATAGGCATGGTGAATACCAAGCTCACCATAGAGGTTCAGGCGGGCACGCCCAACAGCGAGGGCGTTCCGTTTACGCTGTTTCTCACAAATGACGGTAACCAGCGCGTGAGCAAGCTTAAAATAGCGGACGAGCTTGGCAACGTGATAGAAAACGACCTTGTTCTTGCCATAGGCGAAAACAGAGCGGTAAGCTGCACCATACCAAACACTCAGCCGCGCAACGTGGTTTTCTATTTCACCGGCGTTGACGCCACCGGCTCAGCTTATGCGGACAATACGCAATCGTATCCCGTGAGGCAGTATATAGACCCGGCGCTTCTTGGCATGGAGCTTAGCGCGGCGGTGGTTGAGCCGCTTAACGCTGGCAGCATCAAATTGAGCTTCACCATAGCCAATACCGGCAGCCTCGCCATGAGCGACCTTGTTTTGAGCGAGGAGCAGTATGGCGAGATAAAGCGTCTTGACACATTTGAGCCCGGCACGCAGACGGTGGACGTGAGCATAGGCGTTGATGCGCCGCGCGACCTCGTTTTCACGCTTTCGGCGCTTGACCCGGCGGGCAGCCCTTTTGAATATAAGGCGTATATAACGGCAGATTACGTTGGAGTTACCGACAAGGCTTCCGAGCCGCAGCTGCCCGCTACGCAGCCGTCGGGCGCGGAGCAGGTGGATAAGGATATTGAGGAGGTCGGCTCTGTTATAAGCGATACGCTGCGCACGGCGCTGATAGTTTTAGGCATACTCACAGTGCTTGCGTTTATCGCGCTGATAGTTCTTGGCAGGCTTGAACGGGAAGAACGCAGGCGCATAGCCAAGCGCAGAGCCGCGCGTGAGCGCGTGGCAAGGGAGCAGGCGCAAGCCACGAGCCGCGCCCTTACGGATAATGAGCGCGCAAAGCTCCGTCTTGAGGAGGGAGTGCAGCGCCCTGCCGCACAGCAAAGGCCGTCAGCTCAGGCAGGCGAGCGCATGCCGCAGGCGCAAGGACGCACGCCGCAGGTGAGACGGCAGACGCAGGCGGGCGAGAGGCCGGAGCTTGATGCTCAAGCGAGGCGGCGCGCCGTTTCGGACGCGGATACAATGATAAACAGGACTCGTGCGCGTGCGCCAAGACCGACAAACGACGTGAGCGGCGATACGCATGTTCGCGGCAACACCAATATGGGGCAGAAGCGGCCGAGCGTGGCGGACGAAACGCCGACTGTGCTTAGATATACCGGCCGCGACGGCAATCCCCCGCAGGCGTGATGAAGGGATACACATCAATAGCGCGCGCGAGCGAGACAGAATACATTGTTGAGCGCTCGCGCTTCATAGGCAGGTGCTTTTCCGCTAAGAACGAGGCGGAGGCGCTTGCTTTTTTGGCTGAAACAAGAAAGAAGCATTTTGACGCTTCGCATAACTGCTTTGCATATCGCGTGGGCGAAGCCGAGGCGGCGCTCGCGGCACGTTTTAGCGACGATGGCGAGCCGGGCGGCACGGCTGGGCTGCCCATAATGGAGGTTTTATCCAAAAGCGGCGTGACAGACGCGATAATTATAGTAACGCGCTATTTCGGCGGCATACTTCTTGGCGCGGGCGGGCTTGTGCGCGCGTATACGCGCTCGGCCGCGGACGCTTTGAGCGCGGCGGGGCGAAAGGAGTATATTCCGGGCGTTGAGACAAGGCTGCGCGTGCCCTATGATAGATATAGCGCGGTGGACGCGGTTGTGAAGCAGTTCTGCGGCGAATGCGAGGCCGATTTCGGCGCGGAGGTGGTGTTGAGCGCCGCCGTGACGGAGGAAACGCGCGAGGATTTTATAAAAGCCGTGATAGAGCGCACCGACGGCCGCGTAAAGCCGGAGTTCGGAAAAGAAAGATATGTGGTTAAGGGGTAGGGGTTGAGCACTCCCGTTGACACACGCACCCCGTTGGCGGGCGGGTCAAGACCCGCCCCTACATAAACTCTGCGGTTTAACAGCTTATTTTTTAACCTCGTTCTTGAGCACCACATCGTGCGCGCCGCCCTCGACTATGCTCACTGAGCTTACGAGCGTGAGCTTCGCATTTTGCCTAAGCTCCGGCAATGTGAGCGCGCCGCAGTTGCACATGGTGGAGCGCACCTTGCTAAGCGTGAGCGCCACGTTATCCTTTAAGCTGCCTGCGTATGGTACATACGAATCAACGCCTTCCTCGAATGAAAGCTTCTTGTCGCCGCCCATATCGTAGCGCTGCCAGTTGCGCGCGCGTGCCGAGCCCTCGCCCCAATACTCCTTCATGTAGCTGCCGTTTATCAAAACCTTGCTTGTGGGGCTTTCGTCAAAGCGGGAGAAATAGCGGCCAAGCATAATGAAATCCGCACCCATTGCGAGCGCAAGCGTAACGTGATAATCGTGAACTATGCCGCCGTCGGAGCAGATAGGCACATAAACGCCGGTTTCCTTAAAATAATCGTCGCGTGCTTTTGCAACCTCGATAACCGCCGTGGCCTGTCCGCGGCCTATGCCCTTGGTTTCGCGGGTTATGCATATTGACCCGCCGCCTATGCCCACCTTTACAAAATCCGCGCCCGCATCAGCGAGGAAGCGGAAGCCCTCCGCGTCCACAACATTGCCTGCGCCCACCTTTACGGTGTCGCCATAGCTTTTGCGCACGAATTGAAGCGTGCGCTTTTGCCATTCGCTGTAGCCCTCGGAGGAATCTATGCACAATATGTCCGCACCCGCATCTATGAGCGCCGGAACGCGCTGCTCGTAATCGCGCGTGTTGATGCCCGCGCCCACTATATAGCGCTTGTGCTTATCCAGAAGCTCAAGCGGGTTCTCCTTGTGAAGATCGTAATCCTTTCTGAAAACAAATGCCACAAGCCTGCCCTCATCGGTGAGTATGGGGAGCGCGTTGAGCTTATTATCCCAAATAATATCGTTGGCTTCCTTTAGGGTAGTGCCTTCCTTTGCGTAGATCACATGCTCTATGGGCGTCATAAACTCGCTTATCTTAGTGCTTGAGTCCATGCGGCTCACACGGTAATCGCGCGAGGTGACTATGCCAACGAGCTTGCCGGTGGTCGTGCCGTCATGTGTGATGGAAACTGTGCTGTGGCCGGTTCGCGCCTTCAGCGCCAAAATGTCGGCCAAAGTATCGGTGGGCTTGAGACTTGAATCGCTCTGCACGAAGCCCGCCTTGTACGCCTTGACGCGCTTGACCATTTCAACTTGGCTCTCTATCGGCTGCGACACGAATATAAACGATACGCCGCCCTCACGTGCGAGCGCAATAGCCATTTTATCGTCCGATACGGCCTGCATAACGGCGCTCGTCATCGGGATATTGAGGCTGATGGTGGGCGTTTCGCCCAAATCGGGGCGGTAGCGCACCAGCGGGGTCTTGAGCGACACGTTTTTCGGCACGCAATCCACCGAGGAATAGCCGGGTATCAAAAGATATTCGCTGAACGTATGCGAGGGTTCAAGATAATATTGCGCCATTTTGTACTCCTTTTATTTAGTTGAGGGCAGGAAAGGCGCATTCTTTAAAATTGTGGCCGTTTTTGTAAAATGGCGAAAGCCACAAAATGCAGCGCCGACTTTCATGTATATTTCTCCTATATTACTACCTAAAGCTCAAACCGTCAATTCAGTATCCGCGTCAACAGCGCCGGAATAATCCAGCGAGGTAACATAGCTTTCCACCTGCTCCGGACATCTGCCTATAAAAGCGGCGGGGTCTAAAACCATATCCTCATAAGTGAGCGGGAAGTCTTCGTCCTGCGCCAGACGTGACAACAGATCGCACTCGCCGCCGTCCTTCATCTGCCGCGCGGCCGCCTGCGAATGCACCCTTATTATTTCGTGAAGCTGCTGCCTGTCGCCCCCGCGCTGCACGGCGCTCATAAGAAGGTTTTCCGTGGCGATGAACGGAAGATATTCATTGAGCGTGCGCGAGATCATTTTCTCGTTTACAACAAGGCCGCTCACCACGTTCTCCATTATGCGCAAAAGCGCGTCCGTCGCAAGAAACGCCTCAGGCAGAGCCACGCGCCTGTTTGCACTGTCGTCAAGCGTACGCTCGAACCACTGCACGCTCGCCGTCATGGGCGCGTTCATGCTCTGCGCCATAACGAGGCGGGCGAGCGAGCATATACGCTCCGAACGCATGGGATTGCGCTTATACGCCATCGCGCTTGAGCCTATCTGCTCCTTTTCAAATGGCTCCTCAAGCTGCCTGAGCTGCTGCAAAAGCCGTAAATCTGTGGCAAATTTATGTGCCGACTGCGCAACGCCCGAAAGCGCAGAGAGTATGCGCGAATCTAGCTTGCGCGGATACGTCTGGCCGGATACGCCGTAAAGCTTATCAAAATTGAATTTTGCTGCCAGCATTTTGTTGAGTGTGTCTATCTTTGCTGCGTCGCCGTCAAAAAGGCTGATAAAGCTTGCCTCTGTGCCGGTTGTGCCGCGGCAGCCCAAAAAGCGTATCGCGCCTATCACCGCGTCCAACTCCTCCACGTCAAGCGCAAGATCCTGTAGCCACAGGCACGCGCGCTTGCCCACGGTGACCGGCTGCGCCGGCTGAAAATGCGTATAGCCCAAGGTTGGCAGAGCCTTATATTCAAGCGCGAAGTCCGCCAGCTTTTTCATCACCGCCACCACCTCGCCCCTTATGCGAAGGAGCGCGTCGCGGAAAATAATTAAATCCGAATTATCGGTTACGAAGCAGCTGGTCGCGCCAAGATGAATTATCCCCTTCGCCTCCGGCGCGTCCAGCCCGTAGGCATATATGTGCGCCATAACATCGTGCCGCACCTTTTTTTCCTTCTTTGCCACCAAATCATAATCAATTTTATCCTCAATGTGCGCGTCGAGCGCGTCCGCCTGCGCCATTGAAACGTTTAGCCCAAGCTCATGCTCCGCACGCGCCAGAGCCGCCCAAAGCCTGCGCCATGTTCTATAGCGCGTGTCGGGCGAAAACAGCTCCAGCATATACCTTGACGCATACCGCGACGCCAGCGGCGTTTGATAAATTTCAGCACTCATTTCGGCTCCTCTTTTTGCATAAAAACTTTATGGTAAGCTACAAAATAATTTGCAGTTATCCAACAAAAATATATTTTTCTTCGCAAAAATTTAGTTATGCTAAATTGCGACAAATGCTAACATTCCGATTTTACCATGAAACTACGGGCTTTGAACAGATGTAAAACATATATAACTAAATATATTTTAGATTTTGCATATTGGGTATTGCGGGTAACAAAATATGCAGTTATACTGGGAGCATGTTTTTACGGAGGAGCTTAAAGCGATGGATAAGGTGGCGCTCATAATGGGCAGCGACAGCGATCTAAAGGTGGTTGAGAAAGCGGCGAAAATGCTAAAGAGCCTCAACATACCATTTGAGGCTCGTGTGATAAGCGCGCACAGAACGCCATTGGCGGCGGCGAGCTTCGCGCGCGATGCGGAGAAAAACGGTTTCGGTGTGATAATAGCGGCGGCGGGCAAGGCGGCGCATCTTGCGGGCGCACTTGCGGCGAATACGGTGCTGCCCGTGATAGGCATACCTATAAAGGGCTCATCGCTTGACGGGCTGGACGCGCTTTTATCCACCGTGCAGATGCCCTCTGGCATACCGGTTGCCACCGTTGCGATAGACGGGGCGGAAAACGCGGCGCTTTTGGCCGCGCAAATGCTTTCGCTCAAAGAGCCGGCGCTGCGCGAGGCGCTAAAGGCGCAGCGTGAGGATATGGAGCAGACGATAAGAATAAAGGATGCCGCCGTAAGGGCGGAGCTAACGTAACATTGAGGCAGCTAAGACGAAAACGCCATAGCTGCCTTTAAAATTTATTTAGGAGGAAACATCATGGCATATCAAAAGGGCGAGCAGCTTTACGAGGGCAAGGCGAAGAAGGTTTTCGCGACGGACGATGAAAACGTGGTGATAGTGGCCTATAAGGACGACGCGACCGCCTTTAACGGCATTAAGCGCGGCACTATACTCGGCAAGGGCGTTGTGAACAACATGGTTACAAATCATCTCATGCGCATGCTTGAGACGCACGGCGTTCCCACACATTTTATAGAGCAGCTTTCAGAGCGCGAGACGGCTGTCAAGCACGTTAAAATAGTGCCGCTGGAGGTGATAGTGAGAAATATCGCGGCAGGCTCGCTTGCAAAGCGACTCGGCCTTGAGGAGGGCACGCCCATGAAAAAGACAGTGCTAGAATATTCCTATAAAAATGACGAGCTTGGCGACCCAATGGTGAATTATTATCACATAATGGCGATGGAGTGGTGCACGAAGGCCGAGCTTGACGAGATTGCGGCGCTTTCGCTCAAGATAAACGATATACTTAGTCAATATTTAAAGGACGCGGGCATAAAGCTTGTGGATTTCAAGCTTGAGTTTGGCAAAACCGCCGATGGGAAGCTTGTGCTCGCGGACGAAATATCGCCCGATACCTGCCGCTTCTGGGACGCAAAGACCGATAAAAAGCTTGATAAGGATCGCTTTCGCCGCGATCTTGGCGATGTTGAGGAAGCCTATGCGGAAATACAGAAGCGTCTTTTAGGTTGCTAAGATGGCGGTGATGGATAAGCTAAAAGAGGAGTGCGGCGTTTTCGGCATATTCTCAAAGGCGCAAAAGGACGTCGCCCGCATAGCCTACAGCGGCCTTTTCGCGTTGCAGCACAGGGGTCAGGAGAGCTGCGGCATAGCCGTCAACGATGGCGGCGTTATGACGTATCACTGCGACAAAGGGCTTATCGCGGACGTATTGACCGAGGAAACGCTAACAAAGCTTGGCTCTGGCAATATAGCCGTTGGGCATGTGCGCTACGGCACAACGGGCAACCGCGACAGGCGAAATGCGCAGCCAATAGTTATGAACCACATAAAGGGCTGCATGGCGCTTGCGCATAACGGCAACCTTGTAAACGATGCGGTATTGAGGCGCGAGCTTGAGCTGACGGGGTCTGTTTTTCACACCACTTCCGACAGTGAGGTGATAGCGTATTGGATAGTGCGCGAAAGGCTTAGCGCGCCAAGCATTGAGGCGGCCGTTGAAAAGGCGATGGATAAGCTTGTGGGCGCGTATTCGCTGACGATAATGTCGCCCACGAAGCTCATAGCCGTGCGCGACCCCAAGGGCATGCGGCCGCTTTGCATAGGGCGGCTGGGCGAGGACTATGTTTTCGCTTCGGAAAGCTGCGCACTTGAGAGCATAGGCGCGAAATTTCTGCGCGACGTTGAGGCGGGCGAGATAGTTATTGCGGATAAGGACGGGCTAAGGAGCATAAAAAGCCATTGCGGCGGCGAAACAAAGATGTGCGTATTCGAGTTTATGTATTTCGCCCGTCCGGACAGCGTGATAGAAGGCTCGAGCGTACACCTTGCAAGGCAGCGCGCGGGCGCTTTTTTGGCGCTTGAGCACCCCGTGCAGGCAGATGTTGTCATAGGCGTGCCGGATAGCGGTATAGACGCCGCCATAGGCTACGCACGGCAATCCGGCATACCCTACGGCATTGGCTTAATAAAGAATAAATATATTGGCCGCACGTTCATCGCGCCTACGCAAAACGAGCGCGAGCGTACTGTGCGACTCAAGCTAAACCCCGTTACCGCCACGGTGAGCGGCAAAAGGGTGGTATTGATAGATGATTCAATAGTGCGCGGCACGACTATCGCCCGCATAATAGGGCTTTTGCGCGAAGCGGGGGCTAAGGAGGTGCATGTGCGCTCATCTGCGCCCAAATTCCTGTATCCTTGCTATTTCGGCACAGATATTGATTCCTCCGAGCACCTTATAGCCTATAATCACACGGACGCGGAGCTGCTAAAGCTTATCGGCGCGGATTCGCTGGGCTTTTTATCGCCCTCAAATGCGCCGCTAATAGCAGATAACGCCAAGTGCGGCTTCTGCTGCGGCTGCTTTACGGGCGAATATCCGTATCCCACGCCTGATAGGCGGGGAAAAAACAAATATGAAACGAAGCTAAGCGAAAAGGAGAACGCACAATGATAAGCCACAGCAATATATATAAAGACGCCGGAGTTGATATTGAGGCGGGCTATAAGGGCGTGGAGCTTATAAAGGCGCATGTCGCACGCACGCGCACGGCAGGGGTCGTGGGCGATTTGGGCGGGTTTGGCGGTGCTTTTGCGCCTGAGCTTACAGGCATTAAGCAGCCCATACTTGTGAGCGGCACGGACGGCGTTGGCACGAAGCTGAAAATAGCATTTTTAATGGATAGGCACGATACCGTTGGCATAGACTGCGTGGCAATGTGCGCAAACGACGTTATCTGCGCGGGCGCAAAGCCGCTTTTCTTCCTTGATTATATAGCACTGGGCAAAAATGAACCGGAGCGTGTGGAAAAGATTGTAAAGGGAGTGGCCGATGGCTGCGAAATGGCCGCGTGCGCGCTCATCGGCGGAGAAACGGCTGAAATGCCCGGCTTTTATCCCAAACACGAATATGACCTCGCGGGCTTTTGCGTAGGGCTTGCCGATAAGGGAAAAATGCTCACGTCTGAGGCGGTTTGCAAGGGCGATGTGATACTCGCGCTGCCCTCAAGCGGCGTACACTCAAACGGGTTTTCGCTCGTTCGCCGCGTTTTCGGCCTGGACCTTGAAATGGCTGCGGCAGGGCTGCGCCTTTCAATGCGAGAAAGCGAGCTTGGCATGACCTTGGGCGAAAGCCTCATAATGCCGACGCGCATATATGTAAAGCCGGTATTGGCGGCGCTTGAAAAAGGGCTTATAAAATCGCTCGCGCACATAACGGGCGGCGGTTTTTACGAAAATATACCGCGCTCGCTAAATCCTCGCGTGAACGCCAAAATAGAGCGCGCCGCAATAGAGGTGCTGCCTATATTCGATCTTATAAGGCGCGAGGGCGATTTTACGGAGCGCGACATGTTCAACACATTTAATATGGGTGTGGGCATGACGGCGATAGTGAGCAAAACGAGCGTTGACGCGGCGCTTGACACGTTCCGTCAAAACGGCGCTGATGCTTATGTGATAGGCGAGATACTTTCAGGCGAAAAAGAGGTTTCAATATGCTAAAGGCGGGTATAGCGGTGCTGGTATCGGGCAGCGGCACGAATTTGCAGGCGCTCATAAACGCCGCCGCGCGCGGCGAGCTGCCATCGGGCGAAATAAAGCTTGTAATATCCTCCAAGTCCGATGCTTTCGCGCTTGAACGCGCGAGGAAAGCCAATATAGAGGCCGTGGCTGTGGAACGCTACAGCTATTGCTCCGAGGAGGCCTACGAGGAGGCGATGTGTGCGCTGCTTGAGGCGAGAAATATAGAGGTTATCGTGCTTGCGGGCTATTTAAGAATACTGTCGCAGCGCTTTATAAGGCGCTACGAGGGCAGGATAATAAACGTGCATCCATCGCTGATACCAAGCTTTTGCGGAAAGGGCTTTTATGGGGTTAAGGTGCATGAAAAGGCGCTCGAACGCGGAGTTAAGCTCACCGGCGCTACTGTGCACATAGTTAATCCCGTGCCGGACGGCGGACGCATACTTTTTCAAAAGGCCGTTGAGGTTATGGAGGGCGATACTCCCCAAACGCTGCAAGCAAGGGTTATGGAGCAGGCGGAGTGGGAGCTTTTGCCAAAAGCGGCGGAGCTGATATGCGCGCAAGCGCTGAAAGGAAAGCTATGAACACAATTTACGATATTGTTTCGCGCGGCGATTATCCCGGCCGCGGCATAGCCGTTGGACGCGCGGCGGACGGGCGCTGCTGCTGCATATATTTCATAATGGGCAGGAGCGAAAACAGCCGCAACCGCGTGTTTGTACGCGAGGGGGATAAGCTTTACACCCGCGCCTATGATGAAAGCAAGCTCATAGACCCGTCGCTGGTGATATATCGGGCGGCGGCGGAGCTTGACGGGCGTATTATCGTTACCAACGGCGACCAGACGGATACGGTGCTTTATGCGCTTGAGCGCTCAGAGACTTTTGTCTCGGCGCTTATGAGCCGCGAGTTTGAGCCTGATATGCCCAACTGTACGCCGCGCATATCGGCGCTGTATGAAAAAAGCATGGTATCCCTTAGCATACTAAAATGTGAGAATGAGCGCGGCGAGGGCTGTGTGAGGCAGCTTTTTACATACCCTGTGCCAAAAGCCGGCGAGGGCTATTTTATATCCACATACTCGGGACTTCGTGCGTCCGGCGCGCTTATGCCATACATGGGCGAGCCTGAAAAATGCGCTTTTACGGATACCGGCGCGGCGCTCGCGCGAGGCGTGTATAATGCGCTCAATGAAGCTAACCGCGTTGCCCTGTACGCTCGCTTTTGGAGCGAGGGCGAGAGCGAGCACATAATAATCAACAAATTGGAGGAGCAGGCATGAGTGAGCTAAAATACGGCTGCAACCCGCATCAGCGGCCCGCGAGAGTGTATATGGAAAACGGCGCAGCGCTGCCCATAGAGGTGCTTTCGGGGCGTGCGGGCTACATAAATTTATTGGACGCGTTAAACGCCTATCAGCTTGTAAGGGAGCTTACCGAATTGACAGGGCTTTGCGCGGCGGCGAGCTTTAAGCACGTTAGCCCCGCGGGCGCGGCGGTGGGCGTTGAGCTGACGGAGCGCGAGAGGCTTGCGCTTCGCGCGGGCGAGCACACCGAGCTTTCTCCGCTCGCGTGCGCATACATTAGGGCGCGCGGGGCGGACAGAATGTCCTCATTTGGGGATTTTGCCGCCGTGAGCACGGTTTTGGACGTGCCAACCGCCAAGCAGCTTGCAAAGGAAGTGTCCGACGGCGTAATAGCGCCCGGTTATGAGGCCGAGGCGCTTGAAATACTAAAGCAGAAACGCGGCGGCGCTTACACCGTGATACGCATAGACCCGGATTATGCTCCTGAGCTTATGGAGAAAAAGCAGGTTTTCGGAGTTACCTTCGAGCAGCGCCGAAACGACGCGAAGATAGACGAAAGCCTTTTAAAAATTGTGACCCAAAATAAAGAACTGCCAAAGACAGCCAAGCGCGACCTTTTGCTCGCGCTGATAACGCTTAAATACACGCAGTCCAACTCCGTATGCTATGCGCTCGGCGGCCAGACGATAGGCGTGGGCGCGGGGCAGCAATCGCGCATACACTGCACGCGGCTTGCGGCTCAAAAGGCTGAGCTTTGGTGGCTTAGACAGCATGACAGGGTGCTCGAGCTTCCATTTAAAAAGGAATTAAAGCGCCCCGATCGCGATAACGCAACAGTGAACTATCTCCTTGAGGACGAATGCGAGGCACTTTTGGCGGACGGCGCGTGGCAGAGCGTTTTCTCTCAGCGTCCCGCTCCGCTTGACAGAGCCGAGCGCATGGACTGGCTTAAAAAGCTTACGGGTGTTTCGCTCGGCAGCGACGCGTTCTTTCCGTTTTCGGATAATATAGACAGGGCGGCTCGCGCTGGGGTAAAATATATTGTGCAGCCGGGCGGTTCGCTGCGCGACGACGCGGTTATAGAAGCATGCGACAAAAACGGCATAGTGATGGCCATGTCGGGATTAAGACTGTTCCATCACTAGATCTGACTGTGGAGGGGTATATGAACGTACTTATTATCGGCGGCGGCGGGCGCGAGCACGCGGTAGCCGTTGCGCTCAAAAAGAGCCGCGCCATAGCGAAGCTGTATTGCATGCCCGGCAACGGCGGCACATGCGATATTGCGCGAAACGTGGATATAAACCCGAAAAATATCCCCGCGATGGTGCAATTCGTTAAAACTAACAGCATTGATTTTGTTGTGGTCACGCCGGACGATCCGCTCGCCCTTGGCGCGGTGGACGCGCTAAACGAAGCGGGCGTGCCGTGCTTCGGGCCGACAAAGGCGGCTGCGGAGATTGAGAGCAGCAAGGTATTCGCCAAAAGGCTAATGAAAAAATACGGCATACCCACCGCCAAATATGAAGCTTTTTCCTCGGCGGACGAGGCAAACAACTATATAGCCGCGCTAAAGCATTTTCCTGTTGTGATAAAGGCGGACGGGCTTGCCTTAGGCAAGGGCGTTGTTATAGCAAAGGACGCCAAAGAGGCAAAGGCCGCTGTCAACGGGCTTATGGTGGATAAGCGTTTTGGCGCGAGCGGCGCGAAAATAATTATTGAAGAATTTCTTGAGGGCACGGAGGTGTCGGTGCTAGCCTTTACCGATGGCGAAACGCTTGTGCCGCTCATATCGAGCATGGATCACAAGCGTGCGTTTGATGGCGACAGGGGCGAAAACACCGGCGGCATGGGCGCTGTGGCGCCTAATCCGTTTTACACTAAAAGCATTGAAAGGCACTGCATGGAGCGCATCTATATGCCCACCGTCAGAGCCATGAACGCAGAGGGGCGGCGCTTTAAGGGCATACTCTATTTCGGGCTTATGCTCACTAAAAAAGGCCCTTATGTTATAGAATACAACGCACGCTTTGGCGATCCCGAAACGCAGGCGGTGCTGCCGCTCATGCAAACCGATCTTTTCACCGTGATGCGTGCCGTTGAGGAGGAGCGTCTTTTAGATGTGAACATACGCTTTTTTAACGGGGCGAGCTGCTGCGTGGTGCTGGCGTGTGAGGGGTATCCAAAGAGCTATGAAAAGGGCAAGCCCATTGAAATATCTCCTGTGATAAGCGATGCGCGCGACGTATACATCTACCACGCGGGCACGGAGAAAAAGCCGGACGGCTATATCACCGCGGGCGGACGCGTGATAAACGTTGTGGCCGTGGCCGATACGCTTGAGAGCGCGGTTGAAAAGGCTTACGCCTTTGTGCCGCACGTCGCCTTTTCAACTCGCATGTTTCGCCGTGATATAGGCGATAAGGCGGTTAAGGAGGAGCTGAGGCTTCGCGCTGCGGCGAAGAAAAGGGAGGCGGGCAGATGATAAGCCGTGTTTTTGTTGAAAAGCGCGAGGGGTTTCGCACCGAGGCCGAGGCGCTCTGCCGCGAGCTGAGGGACTTTTTGAAAATAGAGGCGCTAGAGCGCGTGCGCATAGTCAACCGGTATGATATAGAAGGGCTTTGCGAAACGCTTGATGAAATAATCCCCCTGGTGCTCGCCGAGCCGCAGTCCGACAAAGCGTTTTTCACGCTGGAGGCGGATACGCCGCATAGCTTCATAATAGAATATCTGCCCGGCCAGTTCGACGCGCGGGCTCAGAGCGCCGCCGAGTGCATAGGCCTTATCACGCTAAAGGAAGCGCCAAGAGTGCGTTCCGGCAAGGTGGTGCTCCTTTACGGCGAGCTTGATGCAAGTGCCGTGGAAGCGATAAAGCGGCATCTTATAAACCCTGTGGAGGCGAGGGAGGCGTCGGCCGAAATGCCGAAAACGCTGCTGCTTGGCACTCAGACGCCGCTTGTGCCGCCCGTGATAGAAGGCTTTTGCAAGCTTGACACGCTCTCGCTCGATGAGCTGAGGGCAAAATATTCGCTTGCGATGGACGTGGACGATCTCGTTTTGATGCAGGGCTATTTTAAAGGTGAAAAGCGCGACCCCACCGAGACGGAGCTGAAGGTGGTGGATACCTATTGGTCGGATCACTGCCGCCATACA
>CAZUUR010000011.1:0-17154 GCA_964622815.1 uncultured Oscillospiraceae bacterium
CTTCATGGAGCCGCCGCCCACGCAGATCATTGCGCGCTTGCCCTCAAAGGTTTTGAGTGCCTCCAAAGCTCCCTTGCCATGATACAGATCCCGGGGAAGTGTAAAACGTGCCATATCATTTGCCTCCTTAATGTTATTCTTACTTTCTGATTGCAGGATAGCACGCTTTGGCTTTTTGGGGAATTGCCGGATTTTCATATCGGTAATGTATATATCGATATACCGTGGAAGAGTCTGCGATTCAACTCTTATGATGACCTTAAAAAAGCGTCGCCCGCATTTTTAGTGCGGACGACGGCTGTGGCTCTGCTGATGCGACCTAAGTATTGGCTTGCTCAGCCAATGATCTCGCGTTTTGATAAAATCAGCTGCTCTATGAACATGTTATCGAGCGGTGAGAGCGTATATTCCCTGCGGCGTATCAAAACGTCCTTATACACCCGCTTGTTTTCCGTGCAAACCCGCTGCACGAGACCGTAGCGCTCAAGCAGCGTTTTTGGTATGGGCGATACCCACATGAAGGTCTCCTGGTTTTGCGCCAGCAGCTCGAACTGACTGCACCGCTCAAACACATATATTCTGCGGCGGGCGTCATCAGGCAGCTCGTCCTTTTTCACCACTATGAACGGCAGTGAGGGAACGTATGGATCGGCATGGGCTATCTCGATATAGTCCCTTAGATCCTCAAAGGTGATGCTATCCTTTTGTGCAAGCGGGCTCATTTGGCTTAGCAGCAGCACATAGCGAAATTCCGTTACTAGCTCAAAGCTTAGCCCCTTCTCCTCCATCATTGCCTTGTAATATTTATCGTAATTCTCCGCATAGCGAACGATACCGAGCTTATAATCCTCCTCAAGTATGTTCTTCACGGTGCGCATGGAGTTGGTTTCCTTATAGAACAGCTCTATCCTATCGTTCCTGTCGAGCATCTTGGTGAACTTTGCAAAGGCGTCCGCCGCATAGCTGGCTCTCGGCACGGATATTGAAAACCGTTTTTTGTTTGCCGCACCGTCCTTAAACAGCCCTTCAACATAGTCCACCTGCTTGAGTATGGTCTTGGCGTAGCGAATGAACACCTCTCCTTCGGGTGTCAAAAACATTCCCTTGGCGCTGCGCATGAATATAGTAACGCCAAGGCTTGCTTCCAGTTCCTTTAAGGCCCGGCTCAAATTGGGCTGGCCTACATAAAGCTTTTCCGCCGCCTTGTTTATCGAGCCGGTCTCGGCCACCTCCACGGCATATTTCATGTGCAGCAAATTCATGATGCTCTCCGCTCGGACGATTTATTTTGGCATGCCATACAAGTTGTCCTTTCATAAAACGTTAGTTACTTGTTTTCAACAATAAAGCGTCTAGTTTGCTTGTAGAAAAAATGCCGCAAACCTTAGTGTTTACGGCATTTGTGGCGTACCCGAAGGGATTTGAACCCTTGACCCTCAGAGTCGGAGTCTGATACTCTATCCAGCTGAGCTACGGGTACATATTTTCAGGGCGGCCGTCCGCCCGGGTTATCTTAATCGTCGGTGGTGTCTGGGATAAAGTCGCTGTTCTCGTCCACATTTGCGTGAGCTTTTTCGCTCTTATCCTCGCGCGGCGGCCTGCCGCCCTGACCGGAGCGCACCTTCAGCTCCGTAAATGGGTACTCGCGCACATCTATAGTGCCATCTGCAAGTGTGAGGCGCACCTTTGTGCGCTCGCTTATGACATTGTTTTCAAGCACCGTGCCAATACCGTCCGGCGCTTCCACCTCGCGGCCTACGCGCGGCATCTGCTTGCGCATGGTTTCATAACAATCCTGCTCATATTTAAGGCAACATAAAAGCCTTCCGCATATACCCGATATTTTGGTGGGCGAAAGCGAAAGGTTCTGCTCCTTCGCCATTTTTATTGAAACCGGCGCGAAATCCGCGAGAAACTGCTTACAGCACACCGGCCGTCCGCACGAGCCAAGCCCGCCAAGCATCTTCGCCTCATCTCTCACGCCTATCTGCCTTAATTCGATGCGGGTCTTAAATATGCCCGCGAGTGATTTTACAAGCTCGCGAAAATCCACTCGCCCGTCGGACGTGAAATAAAACACTATTTTTGAAGCGTTGAACGTGTATTCAACGTCCACCAGCTTCATATCGAGCTTAAATTCCAATATTTTCTGCATACATATATCGTATGCGGATTTTTCCTTGCTGCGGTTTTTATCGCGCTGCTCGCGATCAAATTCGCTCGCTACGCGCTGCACGGGCTTTAACGGCTGCACCACGCGCGCATCGGAAATTTCGTACGGGCCAACGGCAACATCGCCAAACTCGACGCCGCGTGCCGTTTCGACTATTACGCCGTCGCCTTCCTTTATTTCAAATTCGCAGGGGTCGAAATAATAAAGCTTACCGCCTTCTTTGAATTTAACTCCGATAACGGTTTTCATCTATTGTAATACTCCTCCATTAGCTCCACAAATACGCGCATCACAGCGGAGCTGTCAATAAGCGTGCCGCTGCCAGAGCCAAACGTTTCCGCCTGCGCACCGCAGAGCATATCTATCATACAGGCAATATCGCCCAATGTAAAGCGCTTGGCTAAATTATCGCTCAAGCTCGCCTTATCCGGATTTTCAAGCTCACCCGCGCCTAGCTTTTTAAGCATAGCGTCGCGCATGATTGAAAGCATGAAAGTGAACGCGTCCGTGCCATGCCTATATAGCTCCTTGACGGCGTCCGATGAATAACAACCCTTCATAAGCAGCGTATATACAGTCTTTTGAGCGACGTCGCGCAGCGTGCGAAGCTCCTCGTCTTTATATAAGCGCTCCGCCATTGTGAAGCTTCCCGAGCCTTGCGATGCATAAAGCTTCGCATCAGCTTCACTGGCGCCAAGCTCCATAAGCTGCATAGCAAGCTGATCGTTTGAAAATGCGCCCAGCCGCACTATTGCGCAGCGCGAGCGTATTGTTGGCAGTATGCCCGCCTCCTGACCGGTGATAATTATGTATGTGCGCTCAGGCGGCTCCTCTATGAGCTTCAAAAGCGAATTTTGAAGCCGTTGATCCATATTGTGCGCGTCAGGAATGACTATAACGCGGTTTCCGTCCGCAAAGGTGGCCTTTGAAAGCTCCGTTTTTAGCCTGTTTACAGGTTCAAGCGGCGGCTCTTTGCCAACTCGCTCGCATATACCCGTTCCCCAGAGGAAAAAATCCGGATTGCCCGAAAGTCTGTCTATATTTTTTGCGTCGCCTAATAAGACGAGCGCGGCTGTGCGCATGGCCGCACGCACAGCTCTTGAAGGATCGCTGCATGAAAGAAAAAAAGCATGCACCGCACGATTGCGCCTTATGGCTCTTGCAAGCCGTATCTCGGCTCCGCTTTGCTGCTCACAGCTCAAAATTTATGGAACTCCTCAACATCAACTATAAACACTGTCGCGCCGCCAAGCGTTACCTGCACGGGCGTGGGCGAGGATTCGGCATAGCCCGGCAGCGATGAGGGAATAACCATAAATTCCTTGCGGGTGCTGGACTTCTGCTTGATTATATCAAGCGTTTCGTCCACCTTGTCCTTCTCAACACCTATCATAAGCGTGGTGTTGCCGCCGTGCAGGAAGCCGCCCGTCGTCGATATGCGCGTTACGCTTATATTGTGCTGAACAAGCGTTTTTATTAGGCGCTTCGAGTCATCGTTCTGGACTATTGCAAACAGTAGTTTCATATCTTTTCTCCCTTCATTTTGGTTGTCAGGATAAATCCAAAAGCAATTTCTTTAATTCTTCAACGCTCCGCACTATATGCGTGGGCTTGCACGCTTCAAGCTCTTTTCTTGAGCCATAGCCATAGAGCACGCCGATGCTTTCAAGCCCAACATCGTTAGCGGCATTTATATCATAGAGCCTATCGCCCACCATCACGGCTCGGCCGAGCGGTTCAAGCTCGCGCATGGCCCGACGCAGAAGCTCTGTTTTGCTGCCTCTGCCGCGCTCAAGCGCGCCGCATATATAGTCAAGCCCACCTAAAAGGCCGAAGTGTTCTATGTGCTCATGCGCCGTGGACTGCATTTTGCTCGTCACAACGCCCGTGCGTATGCCGTTTTGACGAAGCTCTGTGAGCAGCTCCTTTATCCCGTCATAAGGCTTCATAGGCTCAAGCCCCACTATGCGCGCCTTTTGCGCATACAGTTCTATCGCGCCGCTTATTTTATCCTCAGCAATGCTCAGCACCTCGCTAAAGCCAACGGACAGCGGCGGGCCAACGAGGCTGCGCATTTTCTCATCGGGCATATCGGGTATGCCCATATCCGCCATCATGAGCCGCGCGGCGGCAAATATCGCCGGGCCGGACATTATGAGCGTGCCGTCAAGATCGAATAATACGGTGGTATATTTCAATGAGCTTACCTCGTTACTTATTATATTATAATTATACGGCATAAATTTCAAGGTTTCAAGGCGAGATTGCCCGACTTGACAATTTCGCAATATATATGGCTTACTATATGGTATGAGGTTTAATGCGCGTTAAGTCTCATTGAGATTAAGAAACGAGGTTCACATGTACTCCAAAAAAGAATTTTTCAGGTTTGCGCTGCCCTCGGCCGTGTCAATGCTCGTGTTTTCGAGCTACACCATAGTCGATGGTATTTTTGTTGCACACGGCGTTGGGGACACGGCGCTTGCCGCTATTGACATTGCAATGCCGTTTGTCAATTTCATGTTCGCGTTAGCCATAATGTTCGCGGTAGGCACGTCCACATTATGCGCCATACGCATAGGCGAGGGCAAAAAGGAGGAGGCCAACGCCGTCTTTTCGCAAAACATATTCGTCGTCGTCGCTATGGCGTTGATTTTTACGGCGCTCGTAAATATTTTTGCCGATGAAATAGCCGTTTTCCTTGGCTCCACCCCTGAAACCAACGCTTATGTGACGGAATATCTTCGCATATTGAGCTATTTCTCCGTCTGCTTCATGACGTCGTACTGCTTTGAGGTGCTGGTCAAAACCGGCGGCCACCCATCGGTCTCGATGATAGGCGTGGGCGCATGCGCACTTACGAACATAGTGCTGGACTATGTGTTTATTTTCATATTCGATTGGGGCATAATGGGCGCTGCGGTGGCAACCGGCATAGCGCAGACGATAAGCCTCATTATATTCGCGTCGCACTTTATTCGCGGCCGCTCAAACATACGCTTTAAGCTTACAAAGCCATTTTTGAGCATATACAAGCGAATAATCCCCCTTGGCTTTTCCGATTTTATTTCCGAAATAGCCCTAGGGGTAACAATATTCATCTATAACC
This sequence comes from uncultured Oscillospiraceae bacterium, assembly GCA_964622815.1. Lineage (GTDB taxonomy): Bacteria > Bacillota > Clostridia > Christensenellales > CAG-138 > CAZUUR01. Next base: position 5,283 of record CAZUUR010000011.1, read on the forward strand.
GCGCATTACTTAAATATGTGGGCACCACGGGCATTATAGCTTACGCTGTGGTGATGTATATAAACACGCTCGCAATGACGCTTATACATGGCGTAACGCAGGGCATGCAGCCGCTTGTGAGCATATCGCTCGGACGTCACGACTCGCTTGCCTGCCGCGCGTATAGGCGGCTCGCGCTCATAAGCGCCGCCTCGGCCGCAGCGGCGGTGATTTCGCTATGCCTGCTTTTCCCGGAGGGAATAGCGTCGCTCGTGCTTGGCGCTGATGGCGCGGCGGTAGGCTATACGGCCGAATCTATAACAAAATATGTGTGGGCGTTCCTGCCCGCCACCGCGAACGTGGTGCTCATAGGCTACTTCACCGCCACGGCACGTCCGCGTGTGGCGTTCGCGTTTTCGGCGGTTCGCGGCATCGTGTTTCCATTTGCCTGCGTATTTACGCTCGCGGCCATATTTGGAGGCGAGGGGATATGGTTCGGCGCGCTCGCGAGTGAAGCGGCATGTTTGGCGGTGATGGCGGTGTATTTAGGGATAAAAGCGAAGCGGGCATAAAAAGCGGCTATAGCAAAACAGAACGCTCAGAGAACCTAAGGTTTTCTGAGCGTTCTGTTTTGATGCAATATTGCGGGCTTTTATTCACGCGCAATACGGAGGGGCGAGCCTTGCCTCGACTGTATTTGCCCCTTTTTCACTCTCTGCTATACTCCAATATATCCCCCGGCTGGCAATCGAGCGAGGCACATATCGCCTCAAGTGTTGAAAACCTTATCGCGCTCACCTTACCGGTTTTTATTTTGGAAAGGTTCACGTTCGCTATGCCAACCTTTTCGGAAAGCTCGTTGAGCGTCATCTTCCTATCCGCCATAACGCGGTCAAGCCTTAGTATTATAGCCATCTCGCACCGGCCTCACAGCGTTTCGTCGCTAAGCTGCCTGAGATTTGCGCCATATTTGAATATTGTGGCAAGGAAGAAGAATATAAGCGCGATGAGTATAGTCATCATATCAATAGCGGCATTGGCCGAAAAATCGCCCTTTGCGAATATGAGATACCCTATGCCGCGCACAAACGGCGTCACCAAGGCGTAGGCCAATATGCTTATGCCGATATTCCTTAACGACTTTACGGAATAATCCGTGAACGGCTCGCCTTCCTTATTTATCGCCTTGGCCATGCGGTTGGCGAACACGAAAGCGAATATCATCGGTATTGCGCAAGCCACTATGCCGCACAGCTCCGCCTGCACCTCGCCGCGATTTTCTATTGTAAAGCCCACGGGCGAGATAAACTTAACCTTGCCTGCCATAAAAAAATCCGCGTCCGGACTTATAATCATCCACACAAATGCCGCCAGCACAAGGCACACTGCCACTATAAGCGCCACATAGGTGATATTGGCGATCACCGCCATTGCTTTACTGCTCTTTTTGATACTCATTTTGAGTGCTTCCATAAAAATAATTACCTCACATTTCCTTTTTGTGAGGTAATTATAGCGCCCGCCTATATGTTTGTCAACTACTTTTTAATGTTTATCGTTAATTATTTTATGTTGGCATGCTTTAGCTCTCGCCGCCTGCCTCTTTGCGGTACAGCTGAGGCGGATACATTGGCACTTGAAGCTTTTTCTCCGTTTCATCGCTCAAAGTACCTGTGCGCTTATATTCTTTGCCCGCCTCGCGCACCATTTCAAGGTATGGCTCCGCGACAGGCTTTGCCGACTCGATATTTAAAAGCGGCGCCTCGCAGCACAGTATCATGGGTATTTTGCCGAACAAACGTTCGCACTGCCATATAAGCGCATCGTAATTGCCCTTTATATCCGGGAAGCCGCAGCCAGAGACGAGCAGCATTTTAACGTCCTTCTTGATGCGCGACGGGTGATATGTGACTCCGTTTTCATCAACATACTGCAACGGCGTTGAAAGCGGCAAAAGCCTGTCTATCACAGCTTTAAGGTTGGACGGGAAGCTATAGCAATACAGCGGCGTTGACCAAATTATTAAGTCAGCTTCGCAAATTTTATCCAATACGGCGCGCATGCCGTCGTCCTGCACGCATCTCCCGGGCGTCTTGCGCCAGCAGGCGTAGCAGCCAAGGCATGGCTTTGCGGCCAGTTTCATAGTGTCAACGATTTGGGCACTTTCCTCAAGGCCGTCAAGAAACGCCTGCGTAAGCATCATAGTGTCGCTGTGCTCGCCCTTTGGCGAACCGTTGATAACCAAAATATTCATTTTAGCACCTCCTGACGGGCATATTAACAGATTAGGCAATAAATGAAAATCGACTTATAGTAGAGTTAGCTATTTTCTCTTGGCCAGCTCGCTCAGCTCGGGGAATTTGCCTATTATATGCGAATAACTGCCGCGCCCGTGCGGCACAAGGCATGCGCTGCAATCCTTTATGCCGTTTTCCAGATACCTATAATTGCCGCCGCACTTTTCCCCCAGCGCATATAGCGGGCAATAGCAGAAAAGGCAGTTAAAATCCTCCTGCTTCTCCGTTTTGTGACAGGGAAAAAACTCGCACGCCTTATGCTGAAAAAATGAGTAATTGCACTCCTCAGGTTTTTTACGCTTGTCGTCCATACCACGCCTCCAAAGTTTTACTTACAATTATATTAGCCGTTGTATGAGATATTGGCAATAAAATATTTATTAGTAATGAGTCTTATTATCATTGACAAATGCTTTCGCTTGTGTTAAGGTTAACACATGGAGAAGAAGCAGACGACGCGGAATTCCGCGCAGAGAAAACTTATAATGGAGCTGATGCGGGATAACTATTCGCACCCCACAGCGGACGAAGTGTATTATCTGGCGCGCGAAAACGATTCGCGCATAAGCCGGGGCACGGTGTACAGAAATCTAAACCTGCTCTGTGAGCTTGGCGAGCTGCGCAAAATAACCATGCCGCGCGGCGCGGATCATTTTGATAATACCACGAAGAATCATTATCATTTTTACTGCCGTGCGTGCCGCCGCATATTCGACTTGCCAATAGAATATAACGAGGCGCTCAATAGAACGCCGGCGGGCATGGATGGCTTCTCCGTTGAATGGCATAGGGTTCTTTTTGCGGGCTTGTGCCCGCAGTGTAACATAAATAATATAGGAGGTATTGAAAGTGACTAATCAGAGGTTCTATTTTTGCAAGCATTGCGGCAACATAATAGCTTATGCAAAAAGCTCGGGCGTACCGGTAGTATGCTGTGGTGAGAAAATGCAGGAGCTTGTGCCTAACACGACCGACGGCGCAATGGAAAAGCACGTTCCGCAGATAAAGGTCGAGGGCGACACGGTAAAGGTAACCGTTGGCAGCGTGCTTCACCCCATGGGCGAGGCGCACAGGATAGAGTGGGTTTCCCTTGAAACGGAGCAGGGCAATCAGCGCAAGGAATTAAAAGTGGATTCAGCGCCCGAAGTCCAATTCGCGCTCGTGGCTGGCGATAAAGTAGTAGCCGCGTATGCGTATTGCAATTTGCACGGACTTTGGAAAAATGAAATCTAATAAGCAAGCGGCCCGCGGGAGCAATCCCACGGGCCGCGTTAACATCTTAGTTCAATTCAAACATACCCATATACAACTGATAGTATTTGCCCTTTTGCTCAAGCAGCTCGTCATGAGTGCCGCGCTCTATCACCTCACCATGCTCAAGCACCATAATTGCATTTGAATTGCGGACGGTTGAGAGCCTGTGCGCTATGACAAAAACGGTTCTGCCGCGCATAAGCTCGTCCATGCCTCGCTCAATATGCGCTTCGGTGCGCGTATCTATGCTGCTTGTGGCCTCGTCGAGTATCAAAACGGGCGGATCGGCCACCGCCGCGCGCGCTATTGACAATAGCTGCCTTTGGCCTTGGCTCAGGTTAGCGCCGTCGGAGGTGAGCATGGTGTCATAGCCGTTTGGCAGATGGCGGATAAACTGATCGGCGTTTGCGAGCTTCGCCGCCGCGACAACGTCCTCATCGGTTGCATCGAGCCGGCCATAGCGGATATTCTCGCGCACTGTTCCCGTGAATAAGTGCGTATCCTGCAAAACCATAGCGAGCGATGAACGCAGTGCTTCTTTTTTGATGTTCTTTACCGGTATGCCGTCATAGGTGATGCTGCCCTGAGAAACATCGTAAAACCTATTTATCAAATTGGTTATAGTGGTCTTGCCCGCGCCCGTCGAGCCGACAAAGGCTATTTTCTGGCCCGGCTTTGCATAAAGCGAAACGTGCTTTAGCACCTTTTTATCCTCTTCATAGCCAAAGGAAACATCGTTAAACCGCACGTCGCCGCGCACCGGAATAAGCTCCTCACCGCCATTTTCCTTGGGTACGCGCCACACCCACTCGCCTGTGTGTTCAACGCAGGGCGTAAGAGTGCCGTCCTTTTCTATGCGCACATCGCTAATCGTTACCTTGCCATCATCTGTCTCTGGCGCTTCGTCCATGAGCGCAAATATGCGCTCCGCGCCCGCAAGTGCGCTCAAAACCGAATTCATCTGCTGGGAAAGCTGAGTTATCGGCATTGAAAAATTGCGGCTGTATTGGAGGAACGAGGCAATACTGCCAACGTCCATATAGCCGGCTATGGCGATAAGTCCGCCCGCCGCCGCCGTTATGGCGTATTGAACATGCGAAAGATTATTCATTATGGGCATGAGTATGCTTGCCCATGTGTTCGCCTTAACCGTGTTTACAAAAAGCTCCTCGTTCTTTTTTGCAAAGCTTTTTGTTATTTCCTCCTCATGGCAGAACACCTTTACAACCTTTTGCCCCTCAATCATTTCCTCGGTATAGCCGTTAACATCGCCCAAGGACGCCTGACGGAGCTTGAAATATTTGCCGGAGCGCTTGCCGAGCGCCTGCACAACGAACGTCATGATAACAAGCATCACTATAGATATGAGCGTGAGTATGGGGCTCAATATAACCATCATTATAAAAACGCCCACTATCCTTATTGCGGAGCTTAAAAACTCCGGCACGCTCTGGCTTAAAAGGTTTCGCATGGCGTCTATATCATTTGTGTAGCAGCTCATTATCTCGCCGTGAGTCCGCTTATCAAAATAAGCTATGGGCAGGCTTTGCATGTGCGTGAACATATCCGTGCGCAGCTTTTTGAGCGTGCCAACGGATACGCTTAGCATAATGCGGTTGTAGCCCCATATAGCCGCCGCGCCCAACGTATACATAATGGCCATGGCTGCGAGCAGCTTTATCAGCTCCGTCAGATCCGGATTCTGCTGGCCGACAAACGGCAAAATGTAATTGTTGATTATGGGGCGAAGCATATAGTTGCCCGCTATATTCGCCGCCGTGCTCACGATTATCAGTATCGCCACCAGCACAAGCTGAAAGCGATATGCCTTTAAATAGCCCATAACGCGGCGAAGCGAGCCTTTTAGATTTTTTGGCTTCTTAAAATCGCGAAAACCGCGCCCGCCCGGGCCAGCGGGGCGCACCGATGTGGCTTTCTTTTCCATTTACGCCACCCCCTTTTGCTGAGACTGATATACCTCGCGGTAAATCGGCGAGGAGATCATAAGCTCGTCATGCGTACCCACGCTCGCTATTTTGCCGCCGTCCATAACAACTATCCTGTCCGCGTCCATAACGCTGGTTATGCGCTGAGCTATAATAATTGTCGTCATGCCGCGAAGCTCCTCGCGAAGCGCCTTGCGAATGGAAGCGTCTGTCGCTGTATCAACAGCGCTGGTGGAATCATCGAGTATAATCAGCTTTGGCTTTTTTAAAAGAGCGCGCGCTATGGCAAGGCGCTGCTTCTGCCCGCCTGACACGTTTACGCCGCCCTGACCAAGCTGAGTTGAATAGTCCTCGCTAAAGGATTGAATGAATTTATCCGCGTCCGCGCACGAAGCGGCATGCCTCAATTCCTCGTTCGTTGCGTTAAGATCGCCCCAGCGAAGGTTTTCGGCTATCGAACCTGAGAACAGCACGTTGGACTGAAGCACCATAGCCACGCTGTCCCTAAGATTTTTAAACGTATACTTTTTAACGTCATGCCCGCCTACGGAAATACTGCCCGAATAAACATCATAAAGGCGCGGTATAAGCTGCACCAGCGTAGTCTTGCCGGAGCCTGTTGAGCCTATCACGCCTATGGTCTCGCCCGATTTAATGTCGAGGTTGATATTCTCAAGCGTTAAATTGGTTTCGTCCTTTGCATAGCTAAAGCACACATTTTTAAAGCTCACCGAGCCGTCCTTGGGCATAAGCGCCGGATCAGCGCCCGTATCGGTGAGATCGTTCTTTTCATTTAGCACCTCTGCTATGCGCGACGCGCTCGCCCTTGATAGCACCAGCATCACGAATATCATCGAGAGCATCATAAGCGATGATAGTATTTGCGAGATATAAGCTATAAAGCTCATTAAATCGCCAGTAAGCATGCTGCCGCCAATTATAAGGCCAGAGCCTATATACAGCACCGCTATAGTGCACACATAGAGTATAAACTGCGCTATTGGCATATTGAATATGATTATGCGCTCCGCCTTCACCTGTGCACGGGCAACGGCGTCCGCATCGGAAATAAAGCGCTCGTCCTCATGCTTCTCTCGCACGAAGCTTTTAACAACGCGCATTGCAATAAGCTCCTCCTGCACGGAGGCGTTCATATCGTCATACTTGGCGAGCATGATCTTAAACAGCGGAAACGCGCGCGTGCCTATAACAACGAGCGATATTGCCAAAACAGGTATCGCAAAGGCAAACACGGTCGCAAGCGTGCCATTAAGCTTCGTGGCCATTATTGTGGCCGAAACAAGCATTATTGGCGCTCGCACGCACATGCGGATTATCATCATAAATGTTTGCTGCATATTGCTCACATCGTTTGTGAGCCTTGTTATGAGCGAGGCAGTGGAAAAATGATCAACATTGGCAAAGGAAAAGCCCTGCACCTTGTTGAAAAGCGCTGTGCGCAAATTTTTGGCAAACCCCGCACTGCCCACCACCGCAAGCCGAGCCGAAAGCGCGCCCATAGCGAGCGAAAGTATCGCCATGGCTATCATCAGCCCGCCACGCTGCAAAATAAACGGCACATCCTTATTCGTTATGCCGATATTCACAATATCGGCCATGAGATAAGGTATGAGCACCTCAAGCACGACCTCGGCTATTATGGTCAGCGACGCCAGCAGCGATCGCACACCATAGCCCTTTATATAGGGGAAAAGCGATTTCATCGAATAACTCCTTCGATTTTTCTTTATTATATGTAAGTTCTATTGTAAAACTATGCTTTTTTATTGTCAAAACATTATAAATTGAGCGCAAGTGAACAATTATGGCAGCATATTTTCTCACCAAAAATGTGTAAAACATATAAAGCGTCAAAAATAGACGAACAAAACAACAAATTTTTCCAAAAGTTCACAAATCACTGCCCTATCGCCGCGAAAAAGGCGGTGCTATGATTTGTACATGACATAACAAAATATGTCCTATAACAACAACATATTGGAGGAAAACAAATGGCGAAATACAGAATATTGCTTGCAGACGGCAACCTACAGTATCAATCTATGATAAAAGACTATCTTCTCGCTCAGGACTCAGTTGCACAGGTTGACGCCGTTTCGGACGGTCAGGCGGCGCTCGACGCACTTCGCAGCGCGCATTACGATGTGCTCATAACCGAGCTTATAATGGCGCGGCTTGACGGCTTCGATCTGCTTGAAAGAATAAACTCGGGACTTATCGAAAACCCACCCGTGGTGATAGTTGTAAGCGCACTCCGTCAGGAGGATATGGTGCGCGAGGCATGCACGCTTGGCGCGAAATATTATATGCTCAAGCCCATTGAGCCGGAAACGCTTGTAAAGCGTATGCTGGACATGCTCGAAAACACATATATCGGCCGCAGCCAGATATGCTCGCTCTCAGCGCAGCCTAAAACGCTTGATGAAAAAATCACGTCTGTATTTCTTATAATAGGGATACCCGCTCACATAAAAGGCTATCAATATTTAAGAGAAGCAATACGCATGGTGTACTATGAGCCAGAGCTTATAAACCGCATCACAAAGGAGCTTTATCCCGGCATTGCAAAGCGTTTTTCAACCTCCGCGTCAAAGGTTGAGCGCGCGATACGCCATTCCATTGAGGTGGCGTGGACTCGCGGCAAGATTGAAAACATAAACCAGATTTTCGGCTATAATATTTATTCAAAAAATGATAAACCCACAAATGGCGAATTTATAGCGCTCGTTGCTGATAAACTCATTATGGAGAGCGCGAGGGATAACAAGGGACTGCCCAAAATACAAGCGGTCGAGGTTGGATAAAAGCCGCTCGGTCAGGCGCAAAAGCGCTTCATATATACTCGCAGGGGGACGCGTTAGGAGGAATGCGTCCCCCTGAATTTTATGCTAATTTTCAGTTTTTTCTCTGTAAAACGGGTCGCCCTTTACGATAATCGGCCGGAGCGTGTCCATAAGCCTTAGTCTGCTGCTGTTTGCACATGCGGATATATTCTCTTTTTCACGCCTGCATATAAGCTTTGCATAAGGAGTGAAAACGCATGCGCGGTTGCGCCGAAAAAGGCGCAGGCACATTTCCGCGACAAAGCCCTTTTCAAGCGTTTCATCAAAGCCGCCAGCATCAAAAAACGCCTCGCGGCTCACTAAAACGCACTCGCCGCTCACAATGCTCACCTGACGCATTGTAAACAGGCTTTTATCGCCCGCTCCCGGCAAATCCTTCACCCCCGCAAATGGAGAAAAGATATAGCTGTAAAGCTCGTTTATATCGGGTTGATCGCATTTTCTCACGGCCTCGCCCGCGCTGAATATGCTTCCGTCGGCATTTAAAAGCTTAGGCGCGCAAAGCGCGGCATTTGGCAGCGCAAGCCCATCGAGCAGACATTGAATAAGCTCCGGTGAAATTGCTTCAAGCCCCGGCAGGATAAATAGCAGCGCGTCTGCCTCCGCAGCTCGCGCCCCATCGTTCATAAGCGCGGCAAGACTTGTTTTTTCGCTCCTTATATGCCGCGCCGCGCCGTTCGTTTGCAATATGCTGCAATAGCGTTCCTGCTTTAGCGTGGCGAGCGGCGATGTGACTATATGCGTTTGCAGCCTATCGTGCATGCCGCACTCCTCCAGGCTCTCAAGCAGCGTCCTCAGCTCGCCTATATCGCCATACTCGGCGCTTAGCGGCATCACCGCCACAACGCGCTGGTTATGCGCGTCCTTCCGGCGCGCACGAAACGAGCCAACATAAAACCCTTTTGTTAAGTAAAGATTGTTTTGCGCCGATTTAGGCGGCGTTTTATTCGCCTTTTTCACTCGGCTTGAAGCGAGCGGCAGCGGTATGTGCACACGCCTTGAGGAAAGCTTCGCCGCCTGTCCGGCAAGCGTTTCAAGCGCGATGTTCTGAGCGTCATTGCACTCAATTTGGTGCAACGCATCAGCGAATATATCAAGCCGCGCCACAAACGGCGTGCTTAATATATCCGGATCGGTGAGCGCGTTTATCTCGGAATATTCTTGCTTTTTCACCCATTTTGAGCCTATCAGTTCGTCCGCAAACACAAAAATGCTTTCACCCATAGCGCCGTGCGTAGGCGGCGCGGGAGCGGCTATCTCTGCTGCGAACGCGGTTAACGCACGCTCGATGAGCGTATCCCCAGCGTTGAGCGGCAAAACGTATTCCGTGTCCCTTGAAAGCGGCTCGCCAAATAAATGTGTGCTTTTATATGGGTAATCCTGTGCGCTTACGCTTTTCTCCGTCGCCCTCACAGCGGCCTCGTCCGAGCCGAATATCACCACCGATATGTGCATTGGGCGGCATGCGAAAAGCGACGCGCGATATGTGCTCACCGCACGCGCGACTTGAGAAGCCGCCTCGCTTTTAGCGTCCGCCTCGCTGCTCTTATTTAAAAATCCGGTAATGCGCTGCATAACCGGATTTTGCCCTGTATCTATAGAAAATATTCTATTGCACGGTGCGCGAAAGCTCGAATATAAGCTTATAGAGCGCCTCAAGCGCGTCCGCATCACGCGCGCTTGAGGCCGCCGCGCGATTCTTTTTGATTATCTGCTCCTCGCGGGAGGCGTCGCGCACAGCCAAGCCGTTTTCACGCTTATATTCGCCTATCTCGCGCGATACCGCCATGCGCTCCAAAAAGAGTGCAACCAAATCGCTGTCTATTTCGTCCAGTCTGCGCCTAAAATCGGATAAATCCATATTCATGACCATAGCTTTCGCTTGCGAAAGCTTCCTTTCATGGGAGTTGAGTGTGTTAAAAGCTTCGCCGCTCTCGGAGAAAAAAGTCTCGAAATCGCAAGTGAAACGCGAAGTCTTTCATTTTATCAACCGTTTATAAACGTCATCGAAAGCGCGCCGTACACATTGAGCATAACGCCGAAATACGCTATAGCGCGCTCATAAGCGTGAAGCGGCGCGGCGGTTTCATCACGTCTAAGCGACAAAAGCGTGAACGCGAGCGCAAGCGGCAAAAGGTCAACCGTGTATCTCGCCCCGAATTGCCAGCCACCGAAGGTTTTATGCGCACAAAGGAGCAGCAGCTCCAAAATAAGTGCAGCTATGAGCGCGACACGCACAGCGCCAAGCCTCTCCCCGGCTCTTACAACGCGAGCCGCGCTGACGAAGAACCATATAAAGAAGGGATTGGCGATAAAGAACAAAAATCCGTCGAACACATCATATTTAAGCGTCAGCCCATCGCCAAGGGTTATGGGGCGCAATATATTCAAAAGGTTTTGCGGTATATAGCTCAAATTAAACTGCCCGTTCACTGAAGCAATAAACTCAGGCAGGTAATTATGTCCAAACTCAAAGGGATTATCAAAGCGGGCATAGTTATACCACATGTATGCAGCAGCCACAAGCAATGGCAGAATTAACGCAGGAAGCTGCTTTAGCGCTGTACGCACAAAGCCCCGCTCAGGCGCGGACTTTTTATCGCGCACATAAAAATAGATGAAAAGCGGCACGAAGCCAACGGCAGAAAACGGCCTGCACCCCACTGCGAGCGCCATCATAAGATACGCGGCGACACGGCGGTTCTTCCATGCGCAATATATGGCTATAAGCTGCAAAAGCATGCACATGCACTGCGCTATGAACCACACCCCGCCAAGGGTGCTCATCCACATCATATTGCTGCCCCATGTGATAATAAGCGCCGTCAAAACGCTGTCCCTGCGGCAAAGCCCTCTGCCCTCGCCGCGCGCAAGCTTATAAACAAGCGCGGCCGACGCCATTGTAGTAAGCGCGACCACCAAATTGCTCGGCGTGTTTTCTCCGAATATATAGGTGAGCGGAAGCATCACAACCGATGGAAAAGGAGGAAACGACACATAGAATTGCCCGTTATACGTTGCAAGCTCAAGCCACGAGCATTCAGGCACCGCCAAGCTGCCCGTGCGCCACGCCATAGCCTGAAGCGTATAGCTGTCATACCAATTATGAGCTAGCAGCGTGCCGCCCAACAGATCGTGTATGAGCATATATCCGAAGAACATGCAAAGCAGTAATCCGGATAATGTGTAAATTTCTTTCATTTTTTCGGTTTTTCCCAACATGGGAATATTATAGCTAACGGCGCATATTTTTTCAAGAGTCGGGGTTTTTAACATTGTGTGTCCTAAAAAATATTTTGGTGGGTTACCTGTCGACAAACGAAAAAAAAGAAGGTATAATGTACAAGCAATATACGAATGAAATACGCGCGAGCGCTTTTCATTCGCTTTGGCGCGGAGCACAAGCAAGGGCGAGTTTAACGTCTGCGCTGTTAAACGTTCCGCGGCAAAACGAACATGCGGCTTTGCCGCGGAATAAAATGGAGGGCAGAAGGCAGAAATGGATTTTCAACTTAGCAAGGAACATCAGCTC
>CAZUUR010000012.1:0-2305 GCA_964622815.1 uncultured Oscillospiraceae bacterium
ATTTCTACAATCTCTTGTGCTATTTCGTTTGCACTATTAGGTTTTCAAGGTGCTTCTCCGTCTCGCTTTTTCGTATCTCTCGCGCGACAGCTTTTGTAGTTTAGCAAACTTGTGTGTAATTGTCAATAGTTATTTTTGATTTCTTTTTGATTTGTGAATTGCATATATCAAATTTCGTGGCTATAATACTTACTGTATTAAATAATACTTACTGTATTATTGGAGGCCACACATGCTTAAAGATCAGCCGATAGGCATTTTTGATTCAGGCTTTGGCGGCGTAAGCGTACTGCGTGAAGCGGTCAAGCTGCTGCCGAAGGAAAGCTACATATATTACGGAGACAATCGCAACGCTCCCTACGGCGATAAAACCGAAGCCGAGATAACGGCGCTTACGCTTTGCTGCGCAGACGAATTGCTTTCCCACAACGTTAAGGCTTTACTTATAGCCTGCAACACAGCTACGGCAACATGCGTCGAGCGCGTCCGCGCAAAGCTTAATGTGCCCGTTATCAGCATCGAGCCGGCAATTAAGCCCGCGTGTGAAAATGCTGGCAGCGGCAAAATACTCATGCTTGCCACCCTCGCCACCACAAGGCTTGAGCGCTATCATGCCCTTTGGGAACGCATGCCCGATCCGAAAAGAGTAATCAACGTTCCCTGTCCGGGAATAGTTGAAATAGTTGAGCGGGGCAAGCTTGATTTTTCCGATTATGAAGCAATACTCACCAAACTCCTTTCGCCTTATGAAAACATGAAGATTGACGGCATTGTGCTTGGCTGCACCCACTATATATTCATCAAGGAAGTAATAAGCCAATACGCCAACGCGCATTTTCGCGGCGATCATATTTTCTACGATGGCAATCATGCCACAGTAGTGCAGCTTGCAAGGATATTAAGCGAAAGCGGCATGCTTCAAGATAAAAGCGGAAATGGCGATATTGCTTTTATTACGAGTGGCAGCTCTGCCAAACTCAAGCCCACCTTTGAAATGCTGCTTTCGGCTAAATAGCGTTTACATCGAATGCCTTTAGCGGCACGGTGCTATCTATAATGCCGCCGCCAAGGCATTCCTCGCCATTATACAGCACTATCCACTGCCCCGGAGTTACGGCGCGCTGCGGTTCATCAAACACCACCTCACATGTGCCGTCCTGATTTAGATGCACTAAAAGCGCACAATCCTTTTGCCTGTATCTGACTTTGCCGGTGCATCTAAAAATATTCGTTTCAGGCGGTTTGGCGATGAAATTAAGTTTTAGCGAAATCAGCCCTGTTGAAAACAATTCTTCATGCTCGCCCTGCTGCACAATCAGCCTGTTTCTCGCTACGTCCTTGCCTATAACGAAGAAACTTTCGCCGCTGCCCGTACTCTGTCCCCCTATACCAAGACCGCGACGCTGCCCAAGAGTATAATACATAAGCCCGTCATGCCTGCCAACGGTTTCTCCGCTCCGGGACACAATATCGCCCGGCTGCGCTGGGATATAGCGCATAAGAAATTGTTTGAAATCCCGCTCGCCTATAAAGCAAACGCCTGTTGAATCCTTCTTGGCCGCGTTTGACAGGCCTGCCTCAGCCGCAAGCTTTCTAACGTCGCGCTTTAGCATATCGCCAACCGGAAACATTGCTTTTTTGATTTGCGACTGCTCGAGCCCTGCGAGAAAATACGACTGATCCTTGCCGGGGTCTGTTCCGCGCAGTAAATGCACCAAGTCATCTTCTTTTTTTGTGCGTGCATAATGACCAGTGGCCAACGCGGCAGCCTCCGTGCTCATTGCAAGCTCCAAAAATGCTTTGAACTTGATTTCGCAGTTGCATAGCACGTCGGGATTAGGCGTGCGATTATTTTTATATTCGTCGATAAAATATGAGAATACTCTATCCTTATACTGCTTTGCAAAGTTAACCGTGTAATACGGTATGCCGATTTTATCGCATACGCTTCTAACGTCCGCGTAATCCTCCGCCGCAGTGCATAAGCCGTCCTCGCCGTCGTCGTCCTCCCAGTTTTTCATGAAAACGCCGACAACGTCATAGCCCTGACGCTTGAGAATAAGCGCCGCAACTGCGCTGTCTACTCCGCCCGACATTCCAACAACTATTCTTTCAGTGCTCACGCTCAATCACCCGCCATAATACCAGAATGCTTATACAGGGAACTCCCAAGATAGATATTATTCAGCCGTCCGATCCTCTTTCCGTTCTCAAGCATCCACACCCGCTGTATTTTGGGCAGCTCACACATGGTATTTACAATACTGAAAACAAACGCGGTCTCCCTGTCGGCTAAATTTTCGCC
>CAZUUR010000012.1:2315-16820 GCA_964622815.1 uncultured Oscillospiraceae bacterium
AGGCGGCGGTCCGCCCCGGCGAGGAGGCGGAGCTGTCCGCCCGGCGGGACCTGCTGCGCAACGCCGAAAAGCTGACAGAGCAACTGGACACCGCTTATGGAAGCCTGTACGGCGGCGAAACAAACGCGGTCTCCCTGTCGGCTAAATTTTCGCCTTTGTTGATATATGCCAAAGCGTAATCCACAAAGCCCGGCGCCCAATCAATGACCACCATGTCATTCACCTGATAAACATCGTTAATGGCATCAGTGGTGAGATAATTTTCATCATCAATAGCCAAGCAGCTAAGCAGCAATTCGAGCCGTTTTTTTAGGCTGTAAGCCTGCTCGCTCTCCACTCTGTATTTCGCACGCGAAAGCGTCACGCCATTTGATTTTGGGCAGTCGATATAAACGCCATAGCCTATTGAGCGCGCAAAGTCCGCACGCACAAACAGTTCGCCATTGTTGAGCGCGGTTAGAGTCCTTTCTCCCGTGACCACATTTGTTCGGGCGAAGCTTATGTACACTCCTTCAACCTTTGGCAAGAAACCCGTTATCGACAGCGTTATAGCGCCGCACATACGATGCTCGTCGTATTCCGATGTTGGTTCGCTTAAAACTATGCTCACCGTGCATGGCTCATCAATATCAGGAGCAACCTGCTCATCTGTGTCGCTCGCAGGCATGGCATTATAAGGCGCATCATCAGTGGGTAAAGCATCTGTAACGCTCGTTGGCGTTGCAGCCGATGAAACATACTCTACCAATGGTGGACCTATCAATTTTGCATCGGAAGGAATTGGCGATTGAAGCTCCGTATCCGAACCGGGAACGATGAGCAGCGCATTCATTACAAGCTGCGCAAGCTCTGTTTTATTGGTTATTACGGAATATGTTACCTGCTTGTTTTTGGGTATAAGCAGCGCGCTCTTTTTATCAATATAATAAAGAGTCATATTGCGCATCACGCTTGCCGCGGCTTCCTCCGTGACGCCCAATGGAAGCACCTCATATTCCTGATGCATATTTGTTAGATATGCGTCCAGCGAAAACGCAATGCTCGTTTGCGCGCCTAACGCCCTGCCCAAATAGCCCGGCTCCTGCTCGTTAAAATACACGTTTACCGTGCTCATCATGCCAACCGCCGTGACAGTTGAAGCTATAGCCGTCCTCGCTATCAGCCAACTGCGTATTTCACTTGGGAAGGTGCCGCTTAAATACACATTGCATACGTCATCTGACAATTCCATACGCGAAAGCGTTACTCCCATTGGCACTGAGCGCAAAAGCAGCCTGTCCGACGGACCGTCCATAAGTGCGCGAATAGCAAGCTCGACTATGCTTTTATCGGCGCTTAGCTCTATCTCTCGCTCCTCGCATGAAAGCGTGCGTCCGTCCTGCGACACGAAATAAAGCGGCGCGGTAAAATAGCCGATGCTTTCATCTGCGTTCGGACGCGCTGCCGGCATATCCGTGCTTAATGTCATTGGCGGTGGGTATTCGCTTGAATAGCTGCACGCGGCACCCAGAAGCATGAGCGCGGCGAGCAGGAACAAAAAAAACTTTTTCACTTGTTCCCTCTCAATATATTCATAAACGTATCATAATCAATTTTATATAAGCCATCTTCGCGGAACATAAGTATATTCGACGAAGCGATGCTGTCAACAGAGCCGTTCAGACGCTCTATTTCCACTGTCGCGCTCACATACACAGCAGTGCCGCTGCTATCCACCAAATATGCATTCGCATCATACTTTGTTAGCTTTCCAAGCGAGCGCATGTCCTCCGCGGCCTTTTCAAACGCCGGACGCAGACCGCGACCGTTTGCAGTGGAGCGTGCAAAAAGTGTATACGCATTTTCATAATCGCCCGAGGCTATATCCGCAAATGCGCACTGCACTATAATCATAGGTGTAGCGACTACGCTTTCTAAATAACCCATTGGCTCAACGGCAACATTTAGCGAGCCGACCACGCTATTCAGCCCTATCTGCGCACGCGTAAGCCGCGCGGCAGGCGTTGAATCGCTTTGCTCGACCATTACCTGCACGCTAAGCTTATCATCAAGCTGCGTGAGCGTATTAACTATAGCATATAGCGAAAGCCGCCTTAACATAAGCATTTCGCCGCGAGCCTCGCCAATGGTTCTATTATACTGCGCCATGCTTATACTCCCATTTGAGAGTAACAGATCGGCTTTCGCCTTTTCGGCATAATATAGCTCCTCGCTTAAAAATTCACTTGAAAGCGTTACATAATGGATATTGTTTTCCGACTGCACGTCCACAACTCGCGTTCCCTGCGGAAAAGGCGAGCGCGTGCCGTCCGCCAGATCCTCCGGCTCGTTTATAAGCGCGCTGACCATAGCCACCTCTACGCGCTCGTCTGTGCCCACTTCAACCGTTTCTGTGATACCCACCAAGCAATCCTCATTGGCAAGCCTGAAAAAAAGCCTTACGCTCAGCTCACGCGCTATGCCCGCCTCCGGATCTATCTCCGGCAGATCCTCAAGCGTATTATCCGCATGAATTCCGTACGTGCAGCCGTTTGCCGCAATAAGCATTGCAAGCACACAAGCCGTCAAAATAATCAAACGCGATGCTTTCATCATAATACCTCGTGCTCAACGGGTAGACGCACAGTAAACGTTGAGCCAACGCCCGGCTCGCTCACAACATCAATACTGCCGCCGTGAACATCAACAAGTTTTTTTACTATTGCAAGTCCAAGCCCCGTTCCGCCGGTTTCGCGCGAGCGGGCTTTATCTACGCGATAGAAGCGCTCAAACAAATGCGGTATGGCGTCAGCCGGTATGCCTACGCCCGAATCCGAAACCTCGAGCACGCCATCGCCATTATCCTGATAAACATTTACCTCAACACAGCCCTTATCGGTATACTTTATCGCATTTTCAATAAGGTTCATTACGATCTGATCGAGCCGCAGCTTTTCAGCCTCTATGGTTATGGGCTCAAGCTTGACGTTTATCGCAATGCCCTTTTTCTCCGCCATAGGCTTGAGACGCTGAGCAATTTCCTTAACGCAGGCGTCAAAATTGACCTGTTTAAAATCCGGAGCGTTTTGCGAAGCATCAAGTTTTACAAGCTTTAAAAGGTCGTTTATAACCATGGTAAGCCTATCCACCTCATGATTGACGTCCTCAAAAAACTCCTTCATCACCGTTGGGTCAGGCTTTTCTTCATATAATATTGATTCGGAAAGCAATTTCATTGTGGCAAGCGGAGTTTTAAGCTCATGCGAGGCATTGGAAACAAATTCGTCTCGCACTCTGTCGTGATCCTCTATCTGCTCGCTCATTCTGTTAAACGCCGCGCCCAGCTCCACTACCTCTGAGCTGCCCTTTATATCAACTCTTACTCCGCGGTTTTTCCTTCCCATCTGCCTTATAGCCTTAGTCATCTCTGTGATAGGCTTGGTAAGCCAAATAGAAAGAAGGAAATTTATAACGGCGACGGCCAACACAACGATAATGAAAACCAAGGTTATCTCTTTAATTACAGCGCTGACGCTATCCTCAACATCTTGAATGAGGGTGGAATAAAGCACGGCGCCTAAATACGACCCGCCCACAGTTACTGGCGAAACATAATAAACCGCCCATGAATATTGATTGTTTAGATTCCAGATAGCGTTTTCTTCGCCCTTTTTTATTTTGTGAAAGCCAAAGGACGTATTCTCGCCGTTGACAAACACATCGCGCACCTCCCGGTATGGCAGTATATAGCCATTGTAGCGCGAAGCCGAATCCACCTGCACAACCGCGTTAGTATCTAGTAAAAGTACCCGGCCGTTTATTGATTTTGATTTTTCAAGCGCATAATCGTAAATTTCGTCCACATCGCCGGCTGTTATAAGCGGCGCAATTTCCTGAGCCAAGCGCTGCGTAGTTTCAATGCCGTTCTGAGTTCTTTGCGCAACAAGAAAGCTTTCCACTATGCTTGACACCGTGTAGCCAACGGCAACCATGGCCACGATCATCATAACAAGATAGATCCCGACCATGCGAGTTTTTATTGACCTTATAAAGTTTGAGGTCCTATTGCGCAAAGTAATAGCCAACACCCCACTTGGTGATTATACTGTCTGGGTTTGCCGGATCTTTTTCTATTTTTTCCCTTAAACGCCTTATGTGTACGTCAACAGTCCTAAAATCGCCCAAATAATCAAAGCCCCATATTGTCTCAAGCAGCTCGTCGCGCGAATACACCTTGCCGGGATTGCGCATAAACAGTTGCAGCAAATCAAATTCCTTGACAGTTAGATTGACGCTTTTGCCACGCACGTTCACATTGCGATTGCCAATATTTATCACAATATCCCTTATGGATATTTCAAGCTTGGGAGCTTCGCGCGAGGCCTGCGTTCTTCTTAGTATGCTCTTTATTCTAGCCTTGACCTCGAGCATATTAAACGGCTTTGTCATATAATCGTCCGCGCCATATTCAAGGCCGAGTATTTTATCCATATCCTCGCCCTTTGCCGTAAGCATTATTATTGGAACGTCGCTCACTTCTCGCGCCGCCTGACAGACCTCAATGCCGCTCAGCTTTGGAAGCATGACGTCCAGCAGCACAAGATCATACTGGCCGCCCTTTATCTTTTCAAGAGCGGTTTCGCCGTCCGCGGCGGAATCTGTTTCGTAACCGTCCTGCTCCAAGGAAAATTTAAGTCCTTTTAGTATGAGCGGTTCATCGTCCACCAATAAAATGCGTTTCGCCATGCGAGCCTCCTCCTAATAAATTCCTTTTGTACTTATATGTTAATGATTATACCATATCTTGCCCCAATAAAAAAGCCAATCACCACAATAATTGCAATATGTTATTTTTTCGTGTACTACTGTACAAAGTAAGTCTATTTTTGTTATACTATAACACGCTAGAAAAAATAAGAGGTTTGGCCATTGAATGTTTTAAAACGTTATCTTTCTATATTTTTGTGCACAATACTGATGATTTCGCTGCTAATTTTGCCAAATTCAGCAAAAGCTGAATTTGACCCCGACAGCGTAACCACCCCGTTCATCATCTTAATGGACGCCAGGTCGGGCTCTATACTCTACGAGAAGCACTCGCATGAGCCGCTTTACCCTGCAAGCACCACAAAGGTGATGACAGCATTGCTCACCATAGAAAAATGCCCCGATTTAAACGTAGTTGTCAACAGTGGTTCGAGCGTTATTCACTCTGGCTCTGTCATGGGTCTATCCCGCAATGAAGACATTCGCATAATTGATTTGCTCTACGGGCTAATGCTCAAGTCCGGCAACGACGCCGCAAAGGTTTTGGCAGAACACATTTCAGGCAGCATGGAAGAATTTGCAAAGCTCATGAACTCGCGTGCAAAAGAGCTGGGCATGAATGATACTCATTTTGTAAACGCAAACGGACTTCACGAAGAGGATCATAAAACCACCGCATACGACATGGCGCTCTTGACTAAATACGCAATGACGCTTCCAATGTTTCGCGAAGTGGTAAAAACAGGCACATACAATGTGCCCGCCACCAATAAGCATTCTGACGGCTTTGCTCTTGAGAACAGCAATAAGCTCATACACACCAAGGCCGATGCAAAGGCCTCCTTTGAATATTCATACGCCACCGGCATAAAAACGGGCGATACTACGCAAGCGGGCCGCTGCCTCATAGCCTCTGCAAAGAAAGGCGATGTGGAGCTGCTGCTGCTTTTGTTTGGCGATTATGAAAACTCGGTAAGCGGCGACTACAGATTTGAAAATGCGATCAGCTTCTTTGATTGGGGCTTTGAGAATTACACGAGCATAAGCGCAACGGAGCTTGGCTTGCAGACCGAATTTGAGTTTCCCGTTTCAAACGCTAACGTTTCTGAAACAGGCAGCGCAAGCCTAGCCGCCGCAGCCAATCTTTCCGGCCTGTTTGTTTCCGGACTCAACAGCTTTATTGATGAGCTCAAAACCAACATGGATTCCATTACCGCCACTCATGTGCTTGACAAGCAGCTCGTCGCGCCTATAGCCAAGGACGAGGTTATTGGCACTGTGGCCTATCAATATGAGGGACGCACATTACTCACGGCCGATCTTGTCGCGTCGGGCGACGTGCTCGATGTCGCGTCCACCGCAGCGCCGGACGTGGCGCCCATAGCAAGTCCTCTGCCCGACCCAAGCGCCGCAAACTCCGGAAAGGGCAATAATTCCTGGATATTTTGGGTGCTGCTGGCCGTATTGCTGATAGTTATTGTGGTAATTGCAAAAGTAATAAGCGCAAGGCGCAGAAGATGGCGCAACAACCGCAGGCGCATATATAGAGCGCCCAGACGGAGATAACTAATAGGCTGCCAATGGCAGCCTATTAGTTTATTCGGCTTTGTTTTATTGTAATCCCATCACTCGTGACGATATAAAAGTATTCTAGGTTCTCCGAACCGGAGATAGTGTCAAAAGATATGCGCAAATTAGTTCTTAGCTGGGGGTGATCGTTCTGCGAAGATATGCAGCGTTCTGCGTGGGAGTAAATCGTTCTACAGGTATTGTTCAACCAAGGATACATAACCTCTCAAATTGATAAATTCATAATGAAAATGAATCCATAAATCGCAATCCCGACAATAGAAATGGCAAGATGCTTATTTGGTTTGGTATCATTTTTCATATACAAAACTGAGAATATTACGGATATTGCCAATGGAATCAAAAGCCCAAGCGGTTTTGCAAGGGTATTGCCAACGCTTCCATCAGCACGAAGCTGAACAATAAGCATATCCGGCAGAATTATGTATCCAATTACAGCCAAGGCTGCTGATAGGACAATGATAATGAGTGCAATGATTTTCTGTTTTTTTGTCATATTGGCGTTTACTTCCTCTCTGTTATGTAAATAATTATACTCAGTAAATCTCAACTCAGTAAATCTCAATTTGCAATCTTGCTTTTCTGCCCAACAAACAGCAATTTATGAGAATGAAGGTTATGCTCTTTTTAAATAAAAAAGCATATCACACTGCATGTAATTGGGGAAAGCAGGGTCCAAATTGTCATATTTTTCTCTGGTCTTGATGACAAACCCGTTCGCAAGACCTTGATTACCATTTTTTAAACGGCTACATCACTGCAAGATAGTCTTGCACAACAGCGTTGGGACTTCGTAAGTTCAAGCAGGTCTTGATGTGGTCATTGGATAAGTAATAGGCTGCCAATGGCAGCCTATTAGTTTATTCGCCTTTTTCTTTTGAATACTCTATCACGTTGCGCGGGTCATCAACCCACAATCTTTCTATATTATAGTATTCGCGCTCTTCAGGGTGGAAAATGTGAATCAATATGCTGCTCAAGTCAATCACGATCCACCGACCCTCGTTATAGCCTTCCTTTCGCTTTGCAACGAGCCCCATCTCGGCCGCTCTATCCTCAACCTCATCGCTTAACGCTTTTACCTGCGCACTCACACGGCCGCTGCAAACTATCATCCAATCGGCAATTATTGTTTTATCGGCCACATACATGCCTACAACATCGACGGCTTTTTTGTTGTAAAGCACGTCCATAAGCTTTACGGCAAGCTCTTTTTGCATTTCTTTTGTTTCCAATTTCTACCTCCGTTATTCTTTATAAGTTCGGCGATGCTTTCTCTTATCGCCAATATTCGCGAATCAAATGTCTTTTTTGTCTTTTCATATAAATAAACACCATCTATGCAGGCGAGCACCGCTTCGTTGAGCGAGCCGCTCTTTTGAATATCGCGCCTTATGGCGTCAACCCCGCAATAATCGCGATTAGGTTCTGTTTTATCCGCCAGATAGATGATTTTATCCAAATCTGTCATATCCATTCTCAAAAGAGTGTGGCAGCCTATTGCGTCAAGCACCTGCTCATCGCTTACTCCATAGCTCTCTTTCGCGTGGATTGCGCCCAACGGAGCATGTATCAAGCCCGGAATAACATCTTGAGGCGTGTCAAAGCCATAAGTGCGCGCAAGCGCAATGAGATCGTTTTTTTCTTTTCGCCTCGCACAGTCATGCAATAGCGCAGCGAGCCTTGCTTTTTCTCTATCTACATTATATCTGTTTGCAAGCTCTATTGCAGATTTAACCGTTCCCATAGTGTGCTTATATCGTTTTTGATCCAATTCTTGGCAAAGCTTATGAGCAATAGCTTTGAGCTCATCGGGCCAATAGAGCGTGTTTTCATATATCATTAGCTCAACTTCTGTGCAAACATAATCATTGAGCGGCAAAGCGTCACGCACACGCTCCCTCACCATGGACGAGGATATGCCACGACTGTCGTAATTTGAAAGAAATACCTTTACGCCGTATTCGTCCTCAAGCAGCGCTTTAGGCGCTTTAACCTCCAGTCCCTCGCGACCCACAGCAATTACGCTCACCCTTTTTAGTATCTCATCGGCCTTATACCACGTTGGTAAATCCGCAAGCATATCCGCACCGACAATGAGATAAAGCTCGGCGCCCGCATATTGTTTTTCAAATGCTTTTATAGTGTCTATTGTATAGCTTTTGCCCTCTCGCTTAAGCTCCACATCGCTCACACTAAGCTTGTCCACTCCGCATGCCGACATTACGGTCATATCATATCGCCGTTTTGCGCTTACATGCTCGGCTATAGCTTTATGCGGAGGATCTGCGGCCACAACAAGCACGGCTTCATCAAGGTTAAACTCGCTGATGCAGTTGCTCGCCATACCAATATGAGCTAAATGCGGCGGGTTAAAGCTTCCGCCCAAAATTCCAATTTTCATGTTTATGACCATAGCTTTCCAAAGCTTCATATTGTGGGAAACGCGCTTTGCACCGTCAAATATCGTCAATGTACAGCTTCGCTATTGGCTTATCCTGGCCACGAAAGCCTCAAAACCGAATACTAAGTCTTCCACCTTGGTTTATTATACACCATTAGCAGCTCCTGGTAAATAGCGCAAAATTCTCGAATAACGCGTGGGCAACCCGGCAATACTTGCAGAAAAAGGAGAGCTCCCACTTATGAATAATCCACCAAATAAGCGTTTGTTGTTATCATATTATAGGCGCAAATATTATAAGGGAAAGACTCTTTTCGCACGCATCGTTGACTTCGTGTTTTTAAGAGCAGTTGCTGCCGCCGCACTGTTTCTTTGGTTTTCATCGCGTATTAGCAACACTGTGCTCGCGGCCGTACTCTCGGCGACAGCGCTCGCTGTATTCTGCGTGCTTGCCGCACTCGTTGGGAGCATACGCTTTGACAGCTTCATAAAAAAAGAACGTCTGCGCATATACGAAACCATTTACGCGGAGCGGCTTGCCATACTCGATAAACAAAGCTTCTCACAGTTGGTCAAAAGTTATATAGCAAAAAGCTCGCTGTCTCTGGACGGTGCGATTATATGCGTTTCCCAAAGCGCATGCAAGCTAAGCGACGAGCTGATGCTGCGCATCTGCCGCAAGGCGCGGCGCGAAAAAGCGAGCAAGCTCATCATATTTTGCATTTCAGGAGTGTCCGACGAAGCAAAAGCGCTATCTGAGCGATATAAATTCAGCGTTCAATACATTGGCGCAAAGGCGCTCAAACCATTTGCATGCGAAATAACGCCAACCGACAGCGATATAGACAATGCAATGCTGGAGAATGAAAAAGCGTATAGGGAAAAACGTAAAAAAGCCGCGTCCAGCCCGCTAAACCCCATCAAGGCAAAACGTTACTGGTTTATAGCGTTTGCACTGTTTGCAGCATCTTTCTTTGTTAGATACGCGCTGTACTACCGCATACTTGGCGGCGCATGCCTCTGCTTTGCAATGATAGTTCAGCAATTCCGCCACGAAAGCACCGGCCTATAATTCAATCCTCGGATTTTCGCGTGAGCGGCGATATACGGTTATCTTGCGGCCTATGCATTGCACCGGCTGAGCATGCAGCCTTTCGCAGATCATGCCAATGGCCTCTCTGGCGCTTTGCGGCGCAGTCTCAAGCACTGAAAGCTTCACAAGCTCCCTCGCTTCAAGCGCCTTGTCCAATTCGTCCGTCAGCTCTGCGCTGACTCCGGACTTGCCAACCTGCAATGTTGCCTCCAGGGTATTCGCCATGCTTCTTAGCGCAGCGCGCTGCTTACTGTTTATCATGCTTATGTCCATAGCTTTCGCTTGTGAAAGCTCCCTTTCCTATAAAAGATTTTCTTCGCTGCTTCGGCAAAAACAGCAAAGATTATTCGATAAAGTCAAATTCCCATTCGCCCATGCGAACCACGCTTTGATCCGTTGCGCCCTTTTCCTTGAGCGCTTTAATTATCCCGCTGCTTATGAGATATTGCTGGAATCTGCGCATTGACTCATCATCATCGGCATTAGTCGTGTCGAGAATATAATCCACTGTTCCTCCGCTCACCACAAAAACTCCGTCGTCAATATCCACTTTAAAGCCCGGCTCATAACGGTGCTTTTCATCTATTGCGATTTCTTCAAATTCCATAGACTTTGGCAGAGTTTCAAGCGTTTTAAGCACCTCGTCAAGCAAGCTGTCAAAGCCGCTGACCGTCGCGGCCGATACTGCAAACACCTTTGCGTCCTTGCCCACAGCAGCCTTGAAGCGCTCCATATTTTCATCGCTTATATCGGTTTTATTAGCGGCAACGATCTGCGGCAAGGCCGCAAGCCGTTCGCTGTAATGCGCAAGCTCATTATTGATTTGGTTATAATCCTCTATCGGATCACGGCCCTCGCAGCCTGAAATATCAACAACATGAACCAGCATTCTAGTTCTTTCCACATGACGCAGAAAGTCATGCCCAAGCCCCGCGCCCTGCGCCGCGCCCTCGATTAGTCCCGGTATGTCCGCGAGCACAAATGTTTTATCATAGCGCTTAACCACTCCGAGATTTGGGGTCAGCGTGGTGAAATGATAATTCGCTATCTTTGGCTTGGCGCTTGTGAGCACAGATAATATAGTAGACTTTCCAACATTTGGAAGCCCAATAAGACCCACGTCCGCAATCGTTTTAAGCTCAAGCTCCACCTCGTGCTCAAGCATCTTCTGGCCGGGCTGCGCAAAATGCGGAGTCTGATGCGTGGGCGTGGCAAACCGCGCGTTGCCGCGTCCTCCGCGTCCGCCATGCAGAACGATTTTTTTGCGGTTTGGCGTGTTCATATCCGCAATTATATTTCCAGTTTCCAAATCTCTTACAAGCGTGCCCACCGGCACTTTGACTATCATGTCGCCGCCGTTTTTGCCTGAGCACATGCGCGCCGCGCCGTTGTCTCCACGTTCGGCTCTAAAATGCCGAGAGAACTTAAAATCAAGCAATGTGTTCATGCTCGGGTCGGCAATAAAAACCACATCGCCGCCGCGTCCTCCGTCACCACCGTCCGGACCGCCATTAGGCACATACTTTTCACGATGGAACGTAGAGCAGCCGTCACCGCCGTCGCCCGCCTTTATCACTATTCTCGCTTTATCAACAAATTGCATTGCTTTCTCCTAATTCTTAATATAATATTCACACAGCGCCGATACCGGGCAGATCTCACAACGAGGCTTGCGAGCGGAGCAAATTTGCCTTCCGTGAAATATCAGGCAATGATGCATGCGCACCCATTCGCTTACCGGCAGGCAATCCATAAGCTGCTGTTCAGTTTTTAGCACGTCATCGGCCTTAGCAAGCCCAAGCTTATTCGCTACGCGCTGCACATGCGTATCTACGGCTATGGTCGGCACGCCAAAGGCGTTTGCAAGCACTACGTTCGCAGTCTTTCGTCCCACGCCGGGCAGGGTCATAAGCGCTTCTCTTTCACTTGGAACTTCGCCGCTATATTTTTCAAGCAGCAAAGCGCTCGTAGCTAAAATGTTTTTCCCCTTAGTCTTATATAACCCGCACCCTTTTATGTATGGCTCAAGCCCCGCTTCGCCAAGCTGAATAATTTTCTCCGGCGTGTTATATTCTTTAAAAAGCACTGCGGTGCATTTATTCACCTGCTTATCTGTGCACTGCGCGGATAAAATCGTTGCAACAAGCAGTTCAAACGGCGAGCTGTAGTCAAGCGCACACTGCGCGTTAGGATACTCGCGTTCAAGTAATTCAATTATTTTCATTGCGCGCTCATGCTTATCTGCCTTTTTCTCACGCATACTAACACCTCAATAATATCGCCGGGCGTAAAAACGGCATGTACGCCGCTTTTACTCCGTCTTAACCTCTACGAATAATTATAATATTACATTTTTATCATTTTGTCGAGGCAAAGTGTCTATGCAGAGGTTCTTGAAGTCTATTATAATATATTTATGTAGAACATACTGCCATTTCGTGATAAAATGCCATTGTAACTTAATTTGATACCCGTTTTCCGAGTCCGATATGGGTGAAAACAATAATTCACACTTTGATGCACCGCCTGTTCCGGGCTTTTTGGCAATTTCAACTGTGCGAGAAAATACACTAAAAACATTTAAAAATAAAGGAGTATCAGTTATGAAACGCGTTTTTTTGTTTATCCTTACACTGACGCTTAGCTTTTCCTTTATTGCCTGTCAAGCCATCGTAACCGAGCCGGTGACAAGCGCTGAGCCTGTTGTTGAACGCGTAGCCGTACCGATAGCAGCGGAGCACTATTTTAAGCATATCGCCAAAGGTGAGCGCGTCTCCTGCGAGAACGATCCTTACTCCAACACGGAGGACGACGGCAGCTTTATCCTTCCGAACAGCTATGTGGACGGCACGCCATATTCCTTCAACGACATACTCTTTGACCCTGTCATGCTCAAGGGCGAGAGCGTCACAACCCGCAAAAGCGGCGACGGTGCGCCAGGCAGCGGCATCACAAGCTATAAATGGGTGTTCACTCCGCTTACGCCCGGCGAGACGGAAGTAATGCTCGTGACCGATAATCTAGCGGAAGATACCGATGAATGCCGCGTGTTCCACATCACCATTGATAATGAGCTGCGCTGCGCGCTAAACTGGTATGAGGACGGCATCATGGGCACAAATTACGAGCTTAGCGATTTGCCCGCTTCAACACCCGGCGCCTAATGCGGGCAAGCGTTGGCCTTGCGCCTGACAGTTTGACAAAGGCCAACAGCATTCCCACAAAGCCCATGTCGGCAAGCCGTTGCTTCTTAGGGCTGCCCTCAATATAGCGTAGCTTATTTTGTGCTCCGAATTTGCAGGCAACGATGGCATCAAATATTCTCCCTCGGTTTCATCGCTTTGACTGCAACTGCGCCATGGTTTGCTAACCATGGCGCGGTTTCTTCAAGATTTGCGCACTTCCTTCAATTTGCGTTCCTTCTTTCTGCCTGTGTTGAGCACATTCCATGCACGCCCAGACTTTTCACAAAGGAATTGCTCAAAGCATTCCCGCTCGCCGTCTGCAAAGCAAGAAAAGGGCACGATGAACGCGTGCTGTCGATCCACGCAAAGAAAGTATCGCTCCCGGTAGCGAAATATCGAGTGCAGCGAAGAATAAAGCGTCTTGGCAGTCTGCTTCGCGGTTACGACGCTGATGGCGTCCTCATCAAAATGATATTCAATTTCGTTGATACCGTCCAGCTTCATTTGCCCGGTTCGGTATGCCTGCACCCAGTGAATGAATACCGCTATCACAAGCATCCATATACCCACGATCAATACGAAAAGCCATGTGGCTGAGAAGCCCTCATCCGCCAGCATCAGTATGCCAATGAAAGTGAATGCCGTCCCCAGCAATCCGGTGAACAACCGAAACAACACCGTTCGCCATTTGCGATAGGTCTTTGCCGAGAGCCTGTTGAGCATCAGGAAATCTGAAAAAGTGTACCGGGTAGTAATTTCAAACATAACGTTCTCCTTTTTTTTGCACGCAGTATACCAGATAAATATAAAGAAGGTTTGTACGCAGAACTGAAGAATTATGAAGAACATGCTGCAACTAAAGTGGCAGACGGTGCAAGCTACACCTGCTCCATTGCCGACATCACCATCTATGAAAGCATCTCCGACTGGACGCTGCCGCCTCGGAGGGCAAAATGCTTATGACCTTTTATCCGTTTGAGTACAGCGGCCACACGCCGGGCAAATGCTTGGTTACTGCCCGTATCCGCGTCTAAAACCTCTCGCAAAAATTACCCGTTTGGTGAATAGCCGGTTTACAAACGCATGGTATAATAACATCATATCAGCTTTGCCAAAGGAGGCCGTGGCAAAGGCACTCGAACTGCTGAACAAATCGCCAGAGCTTACCAACTGTTGCAGCTTTTGGGCGGTGTGGTATCACAAGGGACTGTATGTGCCCCAAGTGCCAATTAGCAAGAAATTTGCCCCGAAAATCGAGCGATTAGCAAAAAGGGCAAAAAAATTAGCAAAATCCCGCTTTTCCAATCCTCCGATTAGCAAGCGGGAGGTTACACAAAGAGTGAATTTAAGCCCAATGGCGAGTGTACTCATTAGCAAAAAAGCAGGCTTAACAAAAACTACTGGGACGAAAAAAGCCCCATTTCTGGGGCTTTCAGACTGTCAAAAAAGGTCTTCTAAACCTGCGGGTGTTGAGGTACAATACATAG
>CAZUUR010000013.1:0-3956 GCA_964622815.1 uncultured Oscillospiraceae bacterium
TTGCAGCAAAGAGGATTTTAGTCATTGCAGCACCCCCAAGCAGGGGAGGTCTCGACCTCCGGTTTTTACGAAGGGATAGCATTCACTTGCAGCAAAGAGGATTTTAGTCATCATATTTACCCTCCTAGGTGGGGTTATGGGGTCGGGTGCGCCTCGGCGGGCGGGTCAAGACCCGCCCCTACGGTGGGGACGCGTCGGCGGGGACGTCCGCGCGGCGGGCGGTGCGTCGGGGACGCCGCACCCTACGGGGGACGGGGTCGGGTGCAGGTGCGGCGGGCGGGTCAAGACCCGCCCCTACGCGGGGGGACACGGGGTGCGCGTGCGACGGGCGAACACAGTTCGCCCCTACGGACGCGGGGTGCGTATGCAGCGGCATTATCCCATATATGTGGGAATATTTCCAAAGACAATACGAACAAGCCCGCAGCAACTTAGAAAAGAAATATTCCCATGCCACAAAGCGGCATTATCCCGTGTATGTGGGAATATTTCCAATGACAACGCAAAGCGTTGTCTATTTATACCGTGCTGCCTTTACGGATAATCACCGGGAAGCTATCATATCCTGCGAGCCTTCTTCCGGCCTTTACCGTTACGCCCTTATCGAGCACAACATAATCCAATTCCACGTTTTCGCGTATCTCGCAGGCCTGCATCAAAATGCAGTCGCGTATAACGCTGCCATGGCCTATTGTGACGCCGCGAAAGAGCACGCAATTCTCAATAGTGCCGTTTATCACGCAGCCGTCCGCGACGAGGCTGTTTTTCACCGATGCGCCTTCGCCGTATCGCGCCGGCGCTTCGTCCTTTACCTTTGTGTATATAGGGTGCTCCGCACAGAAAAGGTCGCGCCTCACGTTGCGCTTTAATAAATCCATATTATGCCTGTAAAATGTGCCAAGGGACGAGAACCGCGCCACATATCCATCGTAGCGATAGCCGTATACGCGCAGCGAATCGAGCTTTTTGAGCAGCACGTCGCGCGTGAAATCCGTAAGCCCGTGGCTTGAGGCCTCCTCCACGAGATATTCAAGCAGCGTCTTTTCCATAACAAAAGCGTCGCAGCTCCTAAACTCGCTCTCGGGCCTATACGGATCTACCTTGAGATCGGTGACGCGATCGTGCGCGTCCACCGTGAGCCTAAGATCGTCATACTGCTCCTCAGGGTCGAAGCGCCCGGTTTCAACGCTATACATCATTGTGATGTCAGCGCCGGTTGCTATATGCTGCTCTATCATGGCGTTATATGTGGTGTTATACACCGTATGGCTGCCCGTTAAAACAACATAGCGCTGCCCGGAGCGGCGCACATAGCCCATCACCGAGCGCAAAGCGTCAATAGTGCCGCGATATATGCCGGTATTCTCCTTTGTAACGAAGGGCGGCAGTATAAAAAGACCGTCGCGCTTGCGGTGGAGATCCCACTCCTTGCCCGAGCCAAGATGATCCATAAGGCTGTGGTAATTCTTCTGAGTTATTAGCCCCACGTTTGATATGCCCGAATTGACCATGCTCGAAAGCACGAAGTCGATGCAGCGGTATCTTCCGCCGAACGGCACCGCGGCTATGCTGCGCGAAAGCGTGAGGTCGCGCATGCGCACATTTGTCTCGCCGGTGAATATAAGCCCAAATGCATTGGTGATCATTCGTTCTCCTCCTCATCATATAACGCCCCGTCGTGCTTGAGTCTGCCGGATACTATCTTGCCCGCCGGCACACGCACGTTCATGCCTATCACAACATCGCTCGCAACGAGCGTAATATCGCCGGTCAATGTGGTGTCATACTCGCCGTCCGCCTCTATGCGCTTATCGCCTATGAGACAGCCCTCGCTTATAACGCTGTTTTCGCCCACTATCGCCTTATACACATGCGCGTTATCCTTTATAACAGCGCCCGGCATAACAACCGAATCCACTACCTTCGCGCCATTTCCCACGGTCACGCCTGTGAATAAAACGCTGTGGCAAACCTCGCCCTCCACCTCGCAGCCCTCGCTCACAATGCTGCGCTGCGCGTTGCCCTTTGCGCCCATGTAGTGCGCGGGCATTATGGGGCTGCGGCTGTAAATGCGCCACTCCTTATCATTTAAATCGAGCGCCGGATTTTCCTTGATAAGATCCATATTCGCTTCCCAAAGACTCCTTATCGTGCCTACGTCCTTCCAGTAGCCCGAAAACGGATATGCCGCGAGCGTAAGCCCATCGCGCAGCATTTTCGGTATTATGTCCTTGCCGAAATCGTGACGGCTAGTCTCGCTATTGTCATCATCTATAAGATAACGCCTTAAAACAGGCCATGAGAATATATATATGCCCATGGACGCTTTGTTGCTCTTTGGCGCTTTGGGCTTTTCCTCAAAGGCTGTAACATGGTCAAATTCGTCCGTTTCCATTATGCCAAAGCGGCTCGCCTCCTCCTTTGGCACGCGCAAAACCGCTATGGTCGCGTCCGCGCTGCGATCGGTGTGGAACTTGAGCATGGCGGCATAATTCATCTTATAGATATGATCGCCTGAAATTATGAGCACATGCTCTGGCTTATATCTATCCAAAAACTCAATATTTTGGCATATCGCGTTCGCCGTGCCCGAATACCAGCTTGAGCCCTGCTGCTTCATATAGGGCGGCAAAACGTACACGCCGCCTGTGGAGCGGTCGAGATCCCAAGCCTGACCCGTGCCTATATAGGCGTTTAGCTCCAGCGGCTGATACTGCGTTAAAACGCCAACGGTATCTATCTGAGAATTTACACAGTTGGAGAGGGGAAAGTCGATTATCCTGTACTTTCCGCCAAATGGCACTGCGGGCTTCGCCGTTTGATTAGTGAGCACCCCCAGGCGCGATCCCTGCCCGCCCGCAAGCAGCATGGCGACAATGCGTTTTTTAACCATTTCTTCAACCCATGGCCTTCGTTTACGAAAGCCTCCTTTCAATATTGTGGGTGATTTTAAAAATTTTTCGCGGCTTTTCGCGAAAATGCCGCAAAACACTAGCTTGAAGGTTTACACCATACTAAACCATGCCCCCTCATAGGGCGAAAGCTTTATATCCACGGTATATTCCCCGTCAGTCGCGGGCCTTGCCGCATAGCTGCGCTCGCTCAAATCAACGCTCGACAGCACGCATTGCAATTTAAACGGCGCATCGCGCTCAATGGCGAGCTTATAGCTATCATGCCCGACGGGGGTAAAGTTATAAACGCAGACAAGGTCGCCATCGGGCGCTTTTCTAATGAACGCGGCCACGCTGTGCGGCGCATCGTCAACGCTTATCCACTCAAAGCCGTCCCAGCCGGTATCAAGCGCATACAGCGCGGGCGTTTTTTGATAAAAGCCGTTTAGCGCGCGCACGAACTCGCGCATATCGCAATGGCTTTGATCCTGCAAAAGCGCCCAGTCAAGCTCGCCAGCAAACGCCCATTCGCGCTCCTGCGCAAACTCCCCGCCCATGAAAAGCAGCTTTTTGCCGGGGAAGGCGTATTGATACATATATAAAAGCCTCAGCTGCCTTAATCTGTGCTCCTTCTCGCCCGGCATGCGGCCGATGAGCGAATTTTTCAAATGCACCACCTCGTCGTGCGAAAACGGCAGCACGAAATTTTCGCTGTATGCATAGCACATTGAAAACGTGAGCTTATCGTGATGCTGCTTGCGAAACAGGCTATCCATGGAGAAATATTCAAGCGTATCGTTCATCCAGCCCATATTCCACTTGAAGTTAAAACCAAGCCCGCCCGCCTCCGGCGGCTTTGTAACGAGCGGAAACGCCGTGCTCTCCTCCGCAAAAAGCAGCTTGCCCTCGCCCGCGCACTCGCGGCCTACGGCTTGTGAAAGCTTTTTTAGGAAGGCAATGGCATCGAGATTTTCCTTGCCGCCTAGTTTATTGGGCAGCCACTCGCCGTCACTTTTGCCATAGTCAAGATAAAGCATGCAGCTCACCGCGTCCACGCGCAGG
>CAZUUR010000013.1:3966-16005 GCA_964622815.1 uncultured Oscillospiraceae bacterium
GTCGCGCCTTTTTACACCAGCGCCGGCGATGCAATTCCTTCAGAAAAAATATCGCGTTTGATATAAGAAAGCTCACAACCTCCGTGCGCGAAAAATCGAATAGCGCAGTACCCCACTGGGGCTGCTCGCCGCGCCGCGAATCCGGGTGCTCATAGAGCGCCGAGCCGTCGAAGCGGTAGAGGCTGTGCGCATCTTTTGGGAAGTGCGCGGGCACCCAATCGAGTATAACGCCCAAGCCCGCCTCGTGAGCGCTATCAACAAAGCGCATGAAGTCCTTCGGCTCGCCCTGACGGCTGGTTATTGAATAATAGCCCGTCTGCTGATACCCCCACGAATCGTCAAGGGGATATTCGCCCATGGGCATAAGCTCAATGTGCGTGTAGCCCATATCCTTAACGTAGGCTACAAGCTCGCTTGAAAGGTTTTCTAGCGTGCGCCCGCTTTTCCACGAAGGAAGATGCACCTCGTATATGCTCATGGGTGAGGTGTAAGGGTCTTTTTGCGCGTTGCCGCCAAGAAAGGCGCTATCGTGCCATGTATAGCCCGCAAGCTCATATATCCTGCTGGCGGTATTAGGCCGATGCTCAGAAAAAAACGCGTAGGGGTCTTGCTTATATATAACCTCGTAAGAGGCGGTGGTTATGGCGTATTTATATAGGTCGCCTTCGTGCGCGCAGCCTGCACCGGCGCAGTCTGCGTCTATGTGAGCAAGCCAAACGCCGCTCGTGCCGACGGGCTGCATTTTGTGTGCCTCCGTATTCCACCCGTTAAACGAGCCTACAACGCTCACCGCGCATGCCGACGGCGCCCATACGGCGAAGCGGTACGCTTTCTCACCGCCGCGCTCAACAAGATGACAGCCCAGCGTCTTATACGCATAGGCCGCGTCGCCCGTGTTGAACAAATATAGCTCCGTCTTGGATAGCTCGGCGTGCAAGCGCGTACCTCCGAAAAATATTCTTCTATAATATATTGTAACGCGAGAGGGGTGGAGTAGTCAACATACATAACGCTACCGCAGAGGGCAGATATGCAAGCCGCGTCTACGGTAGCGATTTTATAGCATCAATTCAATGGCAATGCGCGCGTTACCTTAGCGCGAGCTTTTCATACTCCCGCAAAAACACCTTGCCCACCATATCCGAAGGCATGGTAAACATCGTCGGCGCGACGGAAGCAAGTATCATAGGCGCTTCGGGTGCGCAGTTGCGCTTATACTGCTGCGAGAAAAACCGTCTTAAAAACGTGCCGAGCGTCCTATACACCTCGCTCGCGCTATACTCGCCGCTAAAGCGCTCAAGCGCTTTATTGTACAGCGCCTCAGGCCCGTCGCCGCGGAGCATATTGAAAAGGAAAAAATCATGCAGGTCATAAGCGCCAAGTATCTCCTCGGTGCGCTGCTTTATCTCGCCGGTCTCCTCAGGCGGCAAAAGCTCCGGACTGACCGGTGTTTCAACTATGCTCTTGAGCGTTTTCGCGGCCTCTTTATATATTCTGCCCGCAGCCAAGGCCACCTTCCTTAGCACCGTCTTAGGCAGCGACGCGTTAACGCCATACTGCGCGAGATGCTCGCCGCCAAACGTGGTGAAGCCAAGCGCCGCCTCGGAAAGGTCGCCCGTGCCAACATCGAGCAGCCCTTGAGCATTGGCTATGGATAGAAGTATCTTCGTGCGCTCCCGCGCCTGCGCGTTTTCAAATACCACATCGCGCACGCTCTCATCGTGGCCAATATCAATAAAATGCTGACGGCACGCCGGCACTATGCTTATCTCGCGATAGCCGCAGCCCATCGCCTCTATCAAGTCCTTTGAATTTGTATGCGTGAGCTTGGACGTGCCAAAGCCCGGCATGGACACGCCCTGCACCGCGCTTCGCTCAAGACCCATTATATCCGCCGCGCGGCACGCCGCCATCAAGGCTATCGCGCTGTCAAGCCCGCCCGACACGCCAATCACAAAGCCTTTGCCATTTATATGCGTAAGCCGCCTCACGAGCGCGTGCGCTTGCAATTCAAGTATGCGTTCACACTCCGCGTCCGCCTCGGCGGGGTCGGCGCTTAAAAAATCGGTCTCGTCAAAGCCGGTCTCATCGGCCTCATAAGGCTCAAACGGCGCAAGGCTCGCAAGCTGAGCGTCCGCATAAACAAAAGCGTCCTTTTCAAACGGCTTTGAATATGCGAGCACCTCGCCGCCCGCAACCACGGCGCACACGCCATCGAACACAAACGACGTTGTGCTCTCGCCCATGCCCGGTGCGGCGTATGCGAGCGCCACGCCGTTTCTGGCGGAAAACGCTTTAAGCGCGCGGAGCACTTCCTTCTCGCTCTTGGCGGTGGCGTTGAGCGCAGAGGGCATAAGCATGGCGCTAAAGGCGCGAGTCTTTGGCGCGGCGGCAAAAAGCTCGCCCCCAAAGCCCACCGTAAGCTCCGGTATGGGCGTAAGCGCCTGCTCGCGCGAGCCCATATAATCCGCCTCCGGCAAAAATCCAAACGGCTCCGCCCCGCATGACGATGGCACTATCGCGTAAACCCGCCCCCGGCTTATTAGCGCCACGCAGCTTAGCACGCGGCCGTTTATCATATACGGAAGCCCTATTGTTGAAATAACATGCGCGTGCTTGGTCGCTTCCACAATTCTTTTCAGCGCACGCTCCGCCGCCGCGAGCACAACCTCGTGCCGCATCAGCGAGCCTACCGTTGCGCCCGTTAAAAACAGCTCCGGCAGCGCGAGAAAATCAACGCCCGCATTTTCAGCGCGAAGTATGGTTTTAATGGCAGTCTCGGCGTTCGCCGCCGGATCGCAGAGCACTATCTCGGGCGACGCGGCCGCAAGCCGCGCAAGGGTGCGATTTTCACACACGGTCTGCAATGTTGACATAGCTAACCTCCAAGCAAATATATTTTTAGTATATCCTTCTTTTATTGTTTTTTCAACTTTTCGCACAAGCTTTGCGTTTTCTCAACCACTGCATAAAATTCATATTTCTTGTGTCAAAATCGGCTCAAAATGTGAACGCACAATGACTTGCCCACATAAGCAACGCCCAAAGCAGCGCCTTTTGTGGATAACCCTGTGGACAATGTGGATAAGTCGCCCCATTTTTGCCCATGAATGATATTCACGCAGCAGCTCCAACGGCCGCCTAGAACGACCTCATTTGTGAATATTTATTCATAAACCGCCTTATCACGAATTTACAAAATGAAAAATGACACTCCCTAATGCTTCACTTGACTACGCGCGGGTGATATAATATCGCTTAAAAAGCTTTGGAGGTTTTTGATGAAACGGATTATTTCGGCGCTTTTGGCGCTGGCGCTTATACTCGCTCTCGCGGCGGGCTGCTCGGTAAAAGCGGGCAAGGATAAAATAGGCAAGGCAATGGAGGCCACCGGCGAGGTAAAGCGCGATTTTGTGAACGCGTTTTTCACATCGAATTTAGACGGACGCTACACCAGTATGCGCGCGGCGGTGTCGGGCGTGGTGGCGCAGGTCAAGCCGAGCACCACCAGTACGGACGGCATGCAGGGCGAATCCATGCTTCCGCTTTACGATTATCATCTTTCGCTCGTGCCTTACGCCACTGAGAATTGCATAGACAAGCTCATGGCGAACACTAATATGAACGTTATGGTCGATCAGTACGCCGCAGGCGGCAAGCTGTGGCTCGTGCCGCGCGACGCGACCTTTGAAAAGAAGGAGACTACCGCGGACGGCGCTACGGTTTACAATATCACCGTCGTGTGCGAGGCGTATGAGGACGAAACGCAGAATTACCTTTATGATGTGACGTATACCGGCGAAATGAACACGCTCGAGCTTGACGGAGCAGAGAAGGTGGACAGGATATATGTGATGGACAGGACGGAGAATAGGTAGGAGCGGCAAGCCCCCGTAGGGGACGGCGTCCTCGACGTCCCGCCGCGACCAAACGGTAACACGTCCCCCGGTTCACGGTTTCACCGACACACCCCGGCGTGCGAGACAAGCGGGCGGGTCAAGACCCGCCCCTACTGTCCTCGTATAGAAGAACGCGAAGCGTTCGCTTCCTTTGCGTAAGGTGCATCGTTTGCCAAAAAGGCAGATGCTTCTGTCCTCGTATACGGAGAACGCGCAGCGTTCGCTTCCTTTGCGTAAATCGCCACCGGCGATTTACGGTAAACGCAAGGTGCATCGTTTGCCAAAAAGCAAACGCTTCTGTCCTTGTATACGGAGAACGCGAAGCGTTCTCCCAAACGCAAACACAGCTAGTTTGCCAAAAAGGCAAACTAGCTGTGTTTGCGTATGTTGACAAACCCCCCTGCCGCTGTCTATAATAGCATAACGGCATCAAACTGCCGTAATATAAATGTAGAAACCGCCCGAAAATTCTTTAGGCGGACTTTTTCGATACGGAGGGTGAACATGGCAGAGGTTCGCATTACAAAGGAAGGCGTAAAAAAATATGAGGATCGCCTTGAATATTTAAAGACTACGGGCAGACTTGAAATAGCCGAGCAGATAAAAATTGCGCGCTCCTTCGGCGATTTGAGCGAAAACGCCGAGTATGACGCGGCCAAGCTCGAGCAATCGCGCATGGAATACGAGATAGTCGAGCTTGAAAATATGCTCAAGGACGTTGTGCTCATAGAGGACGACGTGGCCAATAAAGATGTTATCGTTGTTGGCAGCAAGGTGCGCGTGCATCTTTCAAAAATCAACAAAACCGTTGAATACCAGATAATGGGCAGCGCGGAGAGCGATCCCGCCAAGAACCGCATTTCAAATGAATCGCCCGTAGGCGCAGCGCTTTTGGGTCACAAATCGGGCGACGTGGTGGACGTTGGCACGCCCGGCGGCGTTATGCGCATAGAGATAATTTCTATAATCAAGTAATAAGGAGAAGTGTGTCATGGAAGAGATTAACAACCCGCAGACGCCTGAAATGACGGCGCAGGAGCTAAGTGAGCTTTTACAGATAAGGCGCGACAAGCTCAAGCGTCTACAGGACGAGGGACGCGATCCCTTCACCGTGATGCGCTTTGATGGCCAGCTTCATTCAGATGAGGTAATAGCCCGCTTTGACGAGCTTGAAGGCAAGACCGTGCGCGTAGCCGGTCGCATGACGGCAAAGCGCATAATGGGCAAGGCGTCCTTTGCGCACATTTTGGATAGAAACGGCGCCATGCAGATATATGTTCGCCGCGACGATGTTGGCGAAGAACCCTATGCCGATTTTAAGACTATGGATATAGGCGACATAATTGGCGTGGAGGGCTTCGTATTTAAAACCAAGACAGGCGAGATAAGCGTTCACGCGAGCAAGGTGGAGCTTCTTTCAAAATCGCTCAGGCCGCTGCCGGAAAAATTCCACGGCCTCAAGGACCCAGAGCTTCGCTACCGTCAGCGCTTCGTGGATCTGATAGTCAATCCGGACGTTAGAAAAACGTTTATCGCACGCAGCCGAATAATTGCTGAAATACGCCGCCGCCTCGACGATCAGGGCTTTATCGAGGTGGAAACGCCGGTTTTAAACACCGTTGCTTCCGGCGCGAGCGCGAGGCCGTTCACAACGCACCACAACAGCCTCGATATAGATATGTATATGCGCATCGCCACCGAGCTGCACCTTAAAATGTGCATAGTCGGCGGGCTTGAGCGGGTTTACGAAATAGGCCGCATATTCAGGAACGAGGGCATGGACGCCACGCACAATCCCGAATTTACCACCATAGAGCTTTATCAGGCGTATACCGATTACAACGGCATGATGGAGCTTTCCGAGGATCTTTTCTCGCATTGCAGCCAAATGGTGAACGGCACGACCAAGATAAATTATCAGGGGCACGATATAGACCTTACGCCGCCCTTCCGCCGCCTCACGATGCGCGACGCCGTAAAGCAATATGCAGGCGTTGACGTAATGGCGTTTGAAACGGACGAGGAGGCGCGTGCGGCCGCCAAAGCCAAGGGGCTTGAGCTTGACGATAAGACCGCCGCAAAGGGCAAGGTGCTCGCTGCGATGTTCGATGAATTTGTTGAAGATAAGCTCATCGAGCCAACGTTTATAATTGATTATCCCATAGAAAATTCGCCTCTGGCCAAGAAAAAGCCGGGGCAGCCGGGCATAACGGAGCGGTTCGAGCTATTTATATGCGGGCACGAATACGCAAACGCATTCTCCGAGCTAAACGACCCCATAGATCAGCGCGAAAGGTTCACCCAGCAGGCCGACGAGCGCCGCAAGGGCGACGACGAGGCCATGGCCATAGACGAGGATTTCTGCCTCGCGCTCGAGTACGGCATGCCCCCAACTGGCGGCATAGGCATAGGCATCGACCGCATGGTAATGCTGCTTACGGATTCGTCAACCATAAGAGACGTGCTGCTCTTCCCCACAATGAAGCCTGTGAAATAAATCATTTAGGTTGGCACTAACAATCCGCTAAATCCAAACAGAGTGCTATAAGCCCGCTGAGAGATCAACGGGCTTTATTTAATCCCTAATTTGCTATTCTGCGTCTTTTTCACTCACAATTAGATATTTTTGTGACATTAGTGCAAATTTTGTATTGCAATTATATTCTATATCATATATTATATCACTTAAATTGTTTGAAGGAAGGGTTGCTTTATCAAAGATAGGAATACGATGGAAAAGAGATATGGATTGCCAACGGCAATAGCTATGGTAATAGGCATAGTTATAGGCTCTGGTATATTCATAAAGGGCGGCAAGTTATTAAATCTTACCGGCGGCAACATGATGGAAGCTGTGCTCGTGGTGGGCATAGTGGGCGTTATATGCATTATATGTTCGCTTGTGTTCGCTGAGCTTAGCAGTAAATTTGAAAAAGTGAATGGCGTTGTGGACTATGCAGAGGTTGCATTAGGGCCGAAATACGCATATTATGTGGGCTGGTTCATGACAACCATTTACTATCCAACGCTTGCGGCAATACTCGCCTTCTTCGCCGCTATGTTCACATGCCCGCTGTTTGGCATACAGGTGCTTGATTTTGCAACGGGCTCTATATCCGTTGAGGCGGTGGGGCTTGGCGCGGCGTATCTGATGATAGGTTACGGCATAAACGGATTAAGCCCAAAGCTCGCGGGCAAGCTGCAGGTGTCGATGACGGTTATAAAGCTCGTGCCGCTTGTGTTGATGGCGATAGTCGGCACGATAGCGGGGCTTTCAAATGGCGCTACGACGGCGGTACTCGCCACCGTCACCGAGTCCACCGGCGCGGGCGGCTTATTCACGGGCGTTGTTGCGTTCGCATTCGCCTACGAGGGGTGGATAATCGCCACAAGCATAAATCAGGAGCTTAAAAACGCAAAAAAGAACCTGCCGCTCGCACTGATATTCGGCGCTCTGTTCTGCACGGTGCTCTACTGCGCCTACATATTCTCAATGAGCAGCATAGGCAGCGTTGAAGCTATACTTGGCACATGGCCGCTTGGCGAAACGCTGCCGCAAATAGCCTTTGCCAATGTTTTCGGGCCGGCTGCGGGCACTATTGTGCTTGTATTTGTGGCGATAAGCTGCCTTGGCACGATGAACGGCCTAACAATGGCGTCCTGCCGCGGCATGTACTCTGTAGCGGTGCGCGGCATGGGGCCGCGTCCGGAATTTTATTCGGATATTGATCCGCAGAATAATTTCTCCATTAAATCGAGCCTTATCGGCCTCATACTCGCGGGCGCGTGGTATGGCTGGACGATTTTGATGTGGATGAAGGGGCCGGATTTCTTCGGCGGCGTACACAATTCCCTTTGGCTTGGCTGGGAGCCTGACGAGATTTCCATAGTCAATCTCTACGCCATGTATATCCCCATGTTCATCGCGCTCATGGTTAAATGCAAGGAGTTCAATTTCTTCAAGCGCTTCATAATGCCGGGGCTTGGGATAGTGTGCTGCGTGTTCATGGTGTATTGCTGCGTGGTTGGCAAGGGATTTGAGCAGGTGTGCGGATACCTTATATTCTTTGCCATAGTCATGGCGATAGGGTGGGCGTTCAACAGGTTTAGGAAGAAAGCATAGATACGCTAACCGCTTCGCGGTTAGCGCTTACATACGCAAACCGCTTCGCGGTTAGCGCTTACAAGAACGCTTCGCGTTCTTCTGCGCAATCCACACGGCGGGTCAAAAGCAATCCACGCCTTGGTTATTGCTGTAGGGGACGGTCTTGACCGTCCCGCCGTTTTTCTCGCGTAACCGCTTAACGCCGCTTGCGCTCCACCCTGCTTTGGCAGTATAATGTTTGCCGAAAGGATACGCATTATGTCAACGCTTGTTATCGCGCTTTTCGCGGCGGCGCTCATCTTGTGCCTCGCGCTCAATATATCGCTTATTTACGCGCTGCTTATAGGTTATGCGCTTTTTTTCTGCTATGGCATATATCAAAAGCGCACCGTGCGCGAAATGCTTCGGCTATCATTCAAGGGCATAAAAACGGTTAAAAACGTGCTCATAGTGTTTCTTTTAATAGGCTTAATCACGGCCACATGGCGTGCGTGCGGCACAGTGGCGTTTATA
Source organism: uncultured Oscillospiraceae bacterium (assembly GCA_964622815.1). Classification (GTDB taxonomy): domain Bacteria; phylum Bacillota; class Clostridia; order Christensenellales; family CAG-138; genus CAZUUR01. The sequence goes on from CAZUUR010000013.1 coordinate 12,484, forward strand.
ATCACATGGGCGGCGCGGCTCATCACGCCAAAGATATATCTGCTGCTAGTATTTCTTCTAAATGCGTTCGTATCCGTGCTCACAGGCACTTCCTTCGGCACGGCAGCCACAATGGGCGTGATCACCGCCACAATAGGCGCGGCGATGGGCGTAAACCCGCTTTTCTTAGGCGGCGCGGTGCTCGCTGGCGCGTTCTTTGGCGATAGAAGCTCGCCCATGTCAACAAGCGCGCTATTGGTATGCGAGCTGACCGAAACTGATATTTTTGATAATATAAAGCGCATGGTTCGCTCAGCGCTCGTGCCTTTCCTTATTTCGTGCGCGTTTTATCTCGTGCTCGGCCTTTTTGGCGCGAAGGGCGCGTATTCGCCGGAAATAACAGATATTTTTAAGGCGCATTTCTCGCTGCATTTCTTAGCCGTGCTGCCCGCCGCGCTAATAATCGTGCTATCGCTCTTTAGGCTCAAGGTCAAGTTCACCATGCTCATAAGCATAGCCTCGGCGCTTGCCGTGTGCGTATTTGTGCAAAAGCTTGACGCAACCACACTTATAAACACGCTCATCATGGGCTACACCGCACCCGACGCACAGCTTGGCGCAATGATGAACGGCGGGGGACTCGTTTCCATGCTGCGCCCCGCCGTGATAATTTTAATTTCAAGCTCATACTCAGGCATATTTGACGGCACAGGGCTTTTAGACGATCTCAAGCGTCGCCTCACCGCGCTTTCACAAAAGCTCACGCCCTTTGGCGGCACGCTCATAACAAGCGTGGTCGCGGGCATGGTGGCATGCAATCAAACGCTTTGCATAATGCTCACGCATCAGCTAATGAAGGATCAATTCCCCGATAAAAAAGAGCTTGCGCTCACGCTTGAGGATACGGCCGTCGTAACATCGCCGCTAGTACCGTGGAGCATAGCCTCCGCCGTGCCGCTTGCAAGCGTCTGCGCACCGGCGCTTAGCATACTCTTTGCCGCTTATCTGTATATCTTGCCGCTATGGGGCTGGGCGAGAGCGGCGAGGGAGAGGCGCATGAAAGCTGTAGGGTAAAAGCCCCGAGGTTACGCGAAACGGCGGCGTTTCCATTGTAGGGGACGGTCTTGACCGTCCCGCATATCAACAGCTAACGCTCCTTACCGTTGCGTTTTGCCCGCCACAGCACAGCACCCGCTGCTATCGCCGCCGCAAGAGCCGCCAGCGCCGGAATCCACCAGCTTATCGCCGCAGTCTGTTCTTCCGCCACCACTATGGCCTCCGGCGTATTAAGCGGAGCATCTATCTTAGCGGTAGCCTGCGGCGCCACTGTTGCCTCCGGAGTCACGGTTGCCTGCGGCACGGTATACACAACAAATGGAGACAGGCTGCTCACGCTTATTCGCGCAAAGCCCTCGCTGTCCGTCTTAACATCAAAGTACTCCCACGTTCCATCGTTCAATCTGTGCGCTATTACTATGCTTTCGTTTTTATGCTCCTTGAAGGATAGCGTAAGCTCTATGTTTCTGCCAGTTTGCGGCACTCCGTCTAGCATCAGCGTAACATCAACAGCCACAATTAGCTTGCCGGGCTGTATAGGCTCATTTTCAGGCAAGCTCTCGATAAGCTCAACTTGCAGCACGGGCACGCTTCCATCGAGATAAGCGTCGCACACAATTTGAGTGCCTGTTTTAATATCCAAAACGTGCAGCTTTTCCGGCTCTTTCTGCGCCCATACGGCACTATAGAGCTTCTGCGCCCTTTCAATATCCGTCTCCAGCCCTTTTGCTATGAGCGGCGCGTCCGCATAGCCGCATTTTAGCTCCTCTATTTCGGCCAAAATAGCGTCCAAGATAGATAAATACTCGTTATCGCCCATGCCATCGGGTCTGCCTATGCCTCCCTGAGTCAGCGGTTTATCCGCGTCCGGCTCGGGAAGCGCCTTTAGATCGTTATCATAGCCCGGCTTGGGTGTAGCGGACGACGGCGCTATAAGCACCGGCGTCGGCACAGGCGTGAGCACCGGCGCTACCGGTATCGCCGTGGGGTCGGGGATAGGCCTGTATCTTTGCTCGGGATCAAATGTTGGCGTAGCCGTGGGCGACGGTGTGGGTGTGGGCGGCGGGCCTGCCACATCTAAGGTAACATCGAGCACCGCGCTCGACTCCTCCTCTGTGAGCACCGTTATTTGTGCGCTGTGCCTGCCCCAAGCCAAAGACTCCGCCGGTCTTACGGCAAACGTCGCCGTCTCGCCCGGAGCGAGCGAAACATCTGTCAGGGTGCTCACTGTAAAGCTTGATGGCTGCGCCGGCTGCAATAATGCAACCTCTCTGTTGCCAGTGTTTTTAACCGTCACGATTTTTGCGTCCGGCGGCGTGGTATAGTTATATGGCGCAGCGAAGCTCAGCGCTTCCGGCTGCAGCCCTATGGTATATGTATCCGGCTCAACCGTTACAGTAACGCTCTTAACTATCCTCGTGTGAGAAGCGTCTATAACGATGAGCGTGTAAACCGTGTCCACCAGCGGAGTTACCGTTATTGACGGGCCTGTATCCGAGGTGCTCCATTCATATATATGGAGCTATGCCGCCGGTGACGGTGGCTGTGAGCGTGGTGGTGTCGTCATGAACGATATTGGTTTCTCCCGTCACGTTCACCTCCGGAGCGCCCACAACGGTAAAGCTCACCGGTATTGGTAAACCCTTTCGCTCCGGCCTACGGATTGTTCAACAATGGATACAAGATTCTTCTTTATCACGTCTGGAAGGGACGCAGTAGATTTTTTTATATCGATCTCCCATATGGAGTCGAGTGAATTCGGAATATCTACCCTAACCCGAGCCAACTTGTTTAGTTCTCCTTGTTTTATCAGGCGAAACCATGTTCCCCAAATGATAAGGCGTCTGTTTCTGTAAACATAGAAACCCTGGTTTTGCCTCAGATCGCCAAGATCTCCAAGTTGCTTTTTATCTTTCTGGGATAGTTTGCTGGCATGTGGCAAAATGTATGGCTTGACCTTAATTGTCTCATTGGCAACCTTAAGAGTTTGCTCTGAGAGAGGCTGAGTCGCCGGATGTGATGACAGAAACGGGTCAATGGGCGCCACTCTCATACCGTTGAATTGAATCTTAACACGGTGAGCGCCCATTTCATCGCCGAGAAAACGATGAAACACTAACGCTACGTGCCGTTGCGCAATGGACATCTTTTCATCAAAAACCTTGCGTTGGTTTGCTGCTCCACCTAACATACGGTCAAAGTTCTCCCATAAAACGATAGTGCCACTTTCGAACTTGTCCAGTTCAGCAGCAAAACGCAACTCCGCGATCTCATCCTTTGTGAAGCGTTTCAGCGCCCAGTCTCCGACCTCATTGATATAGTCAAGATCCCATTGCGCTGCATTCAAATTACCATTCTGCTTGCTGATAACTGTCAGCTTTCGACATTGCGATAAAGATGCAGTCTTAAGTCCCAGACCGAATCTCCCCAAATCCTTAGCATCCCTCTGATCGAGAGAACTCCTGCTCCCATAGCGCATAGCGGAGA
>CAZUUR010000014.1:0-15932 GCA_964622815.1 uncultured Oscillospiraceae bacterium
CGTTTTTAAAGAACGACTTGGAAAAAATGCAGCAGACCCGCAAAACGGGGCTCACATTTGCTCCCGAAGCTGGAACTCAGCGACTGCGCGACGTAATAAATAAATGCGTTACCGAGCAGGATCTTCTAAATACCGTGCGCGACGCATTTGAATCCGGTTGGAACGGTGTCAAACTCTATTTTATGATAGGTCTCCCTACCGAAACCGATGAGGACATTTTGGGGATAGCCGAGCTTGCGCGCAAGGTATCTCAGGTTTTCTATTCTATGCCTAAGGAAAACAGAGGGAAGGGTCTGCGTTTGAGCGTAAGCGCATCATCGTTTGTGCCAAAGCCATTTACACCTTTTGAGTGGGAGCCGCAGGATACTGTTGAACAGCTTAAGGAGAAGCAGCATTTGCTTCGCGAAGCGCTCAAGGGTATTCGCGGAGTGGAGTTCTCATATCACGCTCCGTATGTAAGCGAGCTTGAGGCAGTGTTTGCCCGAGGCGACAGACGCTTGGCAGCTGTGGTTGAAAAAGCTTATGAAAACGGCGCTCGTTTTGATTCATGGGACGAGCATTTCAGGCTTGATGCGTGGAACGAGGCATTTGAGGCTTGCGGCCTTAATAAGGATATGTATGCTCACAGGCGACGTAACACAAGCGAAGCTTTACCGTGGGATCATCTTGACATGCTGGTAACAAGAGAATATCTGGAAAACGAGTACAATAAAGCACTTAACGGCGACACGACCAAAGATTGCCGCAAGGGATGCAATGGATGTTTTGGAGAGAACTATGCGAGTTATTGCAAAATTTGAAAAGCTTGACGCGGTAAAATTTGTATCGCACTTGGATGTGCAGCGCTTATTTCAACGCGCATTCAGACGTGCGCGCATACCGCTTAAATACTCTCAAGGATTTAATCCTCACCCGGTAATGTCGTTTGCGACAGCGCTTTCCGTGGGGTATACAAGCAACGCCGAATGGCTCGAGATAGAGACGGCTGAGCAAATTCCAATAAAGTCTTTTATTAACGATGTCAACGCTGCACTCCCGGACGGTTTTAGGCTGTCCGCCGCTTTTGAGTGCGACGAAACGCAGAAAAAAGCATTAACCGCGCTGATGTACGCCGCAAAATATACGGTGCGTATCGAAAATTCCGCTTGTGCCGCAGCGCAAATCGAATTAGCACTCGGTAAGCTGCTGGGGAGCGAAATAATTGTGCTTAAAAAAACAAAGGGCGGCATGAAAAATGTTGATATGCGTCCATTTATTCATTCCATAAAAGCTCATGTATGCAATAACGCCGTTGTTTTAGATATTATAGGCTACATAAATGCAAGCGGGAGCTTGAGCTTGGAGCTGGTGCTTGGCAAGCTTTTTGAAGAATTAAACCATCAATACGATTACAATGTGAATCGAGATGAAATCTACTCCGATTGCGGCGAAGTATTTCCGCGGCTTGAAGCGGAGGCGCAATAATGGATAAGGAAATAGTTGTAGACATAAATCCATATCAAACACGGGTTATTCTGCTGGAAAACGGCATGCCATGCGAAATATATATTGAGCAGCGTGGCAAGGAGCGTCTTGTTGGCAATATATATAAAGGTCGTGTGCAGAATGTGCTGCCGGGAATGCAGGCCGCTTTTGTTGACATAGGGCTTGAAAAGAATGCATTTTTATATGCCGGTGACATACAGCTCGATAATCAAGAATTTGTATTCGGCAACGGTGAAAGCCAACTTAAACAGGCATCATTGAATATAAAGGACATAGTTAAGCCCGGTCAGGAAATATTGGTGCAGGTGTTTAAAGAGCCGGTTGGGGTAAAAGGTGCTAGAATCACAACGCATGTCACGCTTCCCGGTCACATACTCGTGCTTATGCCCGGAGTTGACTATGTTGGCGTTTCCCGCAGAATATTCGATGAAGCAGAACGCGAAAGGTTAAAAAGTCTGCTCGAAGGCCTAAAACCAAGCGGCATGGGCGTTATCGCCCGAACGGCAGGTAAAGGAAAGTGCGAAACCGAGTTTGCCTCCGAATTAAAATTTTTAAATAGACTTTGGGACAAAATTATAAAGAAAAGTGATATTACCACTGCGCCAAGGCTTGTTCATGCAGAGGAGCCGTTGATATTCCGTATACTCAGGGATTTGCTTACAACTGAAGTAAAGCGTGTGGTCATCAATGATAAAGAGTTTTTTGATCGCGTGCAGATAATAGCAGGTATCATTTCGCCAGTGTTATACGATAGGGTGGTTCTTTATGACGGCTTGCCTGATATTTATGACGAGCTTGGCCTTGAACGCGTAATAGATATGGCGCTGATGCGCAAGGTACAGCTGGAAAACGGAAGCTATCTTATTATTGATCAAACTGAGGCGCTTACCACGATAGACGTAAACACGGGTAAATTTATCGGCAACAGCGATAATCTCCAGGAAACTATTACAACAGCGAATTGCCAAGCGGCGAAAGAGATTGCAAAGCAACTCAGATTAAGGGACATAAGCGGCATAATCATAATTGATTTTATCGATATGGACGAAACAGACGATAGAGAAAAAGTGCTGCAAACTCTAAAAGATGCGCTCAAAAACGATAGGACGCGAACTAACGTGCTTGGAATGACTCAGCTTGGACTGGTTGAAATGACAAGAAAAAAAGAGCGCCAGCCAATTAGCAATACATTGCAGACGTCATGCCCATATTGCGGCGGGAGCGGAAAAATTCTTTCCAGCGAGACTATTTTACTTAAAGTGCGCAAGCAACTTATGAATAGATTTTCGGCCGAGAGCAGCGGAAGCTACCTCGTGCGCGTTAATCCCAAAATAGCGGCGCTTATAAAAGATAACAGCACCGAGGAAGCGCCGATTTTCCCTAAATGCAAGGGGCGGGCAATATATGTGCTCCCAGATGCAAACAGATATATATCCGATTTCGCAATCGAGGCAATAACCGATGGGGACATACGAAAGCTTGATAAAGCGGATAGATATTAAGAGCAACGTGTAACTATTTGTTGAATTGTGATTGGGAGTTATTGCCTCAATCCATTTATAATGGTATATTACAATCTGAAAAACATGATAACAGGGGGAACAAATGGGAAAGGCTTACGATTATCTGGCGGCAGGTTTCATTGAAGAAAAAAAATTTGACTGTGCCGAAAGAATGTTTAGATCCATAAATGCCGGTTATGAACTTCACTTGAGCGATGAAAGCCTCAAGCTAGCGTCAGCCTTCGGCGGCGGAATGGGCATGCAGTATACATGCGGCGCTATAAGCGGGGCGCTTATGGGTTTGGCAAGCATGTTCGTAAAGGAACGCGCTCATGAGGACGACAAAATTAGAGAGCTTGCAAAGGAGCTTTTTAAGGTGGTTGAAGCTAAGCTTGGTTGCAGCGATTGTCTCACGTTAGTTGAAAAGCACCGCGCAGAATCCGGCAAATGCAATAAAATTATTTATACTGTTGCCGAAGCAGTGGATGAAATTATTGAGCGGGAAATGGAAAAATCGGAATAACTTTCTGTACGTTTGAATATTAGTGCGTATAGTGGAGCTTAACTTGCAAACGAATATTGATGGCATAAAAATAGAATATGAGCTTATTGGCACGGGCGAACCGGTGCTTCTTTTGCATGGTTGGGGTGCAAGCATGGACGCTATGCGCCCTATTGCCGAGCATTTAGTAAAGCTGGGCAAGCAGGCAGTTATGCTGGATTTTCCCGGCTTTGGAAAAAGCGATGTGCCGCTCGAACCCATAGATATGCCCAAATACGCCAGTATAACAGAGCATTTTATAGAGGTTAATAATCTTCGCGGAGCAGATTGCCTTTGTCATTCATTTGGCGGGAGGGTGGCCATAATGCTCTCAAGCGAGGACAACTCACTATTTGGCAAGCTAATTTTCGTTGATGCGGCCGGCATTAGGCCAAAGCGCGCAATAGGCTATTATTACCGCGTATACAAATATAAGCTCGGCCGTCTGCTGGCGCGTTGCGCTTTTATTAACAAGCTTATGCATTTAGATGAAAAACTAAAAGACGCCGGGTCTGCCGACTATAAAGCGCTCAGCGGCGCTATGCGTGAAACATTTAAAAACGTTGTAAATCTAGACTTGAGCGACAGGCTTGACAAAATACAAAATGAAACGCTGCTTATTTGGGGCAGCGAGGATAAGGCTACGCCGATGTATATGGCGAAAATTATGGAAAAAAAGATACCTAATTCCGGACTGGCCGTTATTGAGGGCGCCGGTCATTATTCATACTTAGAAAACTTTCCCAAGTTCTGCGCTATTATAAACGCGCTTTACGGAATGAGAGGTAATCAGTGAGCATAGTATACACTTTGATTTTCACTGCGCTGTCAACAGTTGCCGCAGTGCTCGTTGCGCTTTCATTTGTTCACATGCTGCAGCTTGAAAGCTATCAAGGCATGATGTACTTAAAATGGGTTTCAAAGCATATAGGTGACGAGGTGTTTCCAATAACCGCGGCAAGCTTGGTGGCACTGCTTTTAAGATTTGGATATGCGATGCTTATGTATTCGTATTCAACAATATCAACCATATCTTATTATTTGGCCGATGCGCTTTATGTGCTAATGCTCATCGTGCTTGCTTACGCGGTAAAGAAGAAAAAGCAAATAAAGCCGCTTGTTTTTACAGGACGAATAAAAAGGTTGCTGATCGTTATGGCAGTATTGATAGCGGCATGCGGCTGTTCATTTTTTCGGCCTACGCAAATGTATTTGGAGCAGGGCTTTAGCGCTTTCTTGATAAGTAACATATTAAGATATTTACCTGGCATAATGCTGCCCTTATTTGTTTTTGCAGCATACCTTATAACCTATCCTATAGAGGAAAGCGTAAAGAAATGGTATTTTAACGATGCAAAGAAAAAGCTAATCGCGAGCGATAAGCTTATTAAGATAGCTATTACCGGAAGCTTTGGCAAAACAGGCACAAAGTATGCCCTTAAAACTTTTTTATCAAAAAAATACAAAACGCTTTTTACCCCCGGCAGCTTCAACACTCCTATGGGCGTTACACGCGTGGTAAGAGAGCAACTAACAGATGAATATGAAGCTTTTATCGCCGAAATGGGAGCGCGTTACAAGGGCGACATAAAGGAGCTTTGTGAGCTTGTTGGCCCTAAATACGGCATATTAACCTCCATAGGCAAGCAGCATTTAGAAACCTTTGGCTCGTATGAGAATATAATAAAAACAAAATGCGAGCTTGTCGATGCTCTGCGACCTGACGGCTGCTGCTTCTTTAACGGTGATTCGCTTGAGCTTCGGGCCGCTTATGAGCAAGCGGATTTAAAAGAAAAATATCTCTTCGGAACAGAGGGCGAAGGGCTTTATATGAAAGCCTCAGCTATGAACGTAACCTGCGACGGAAGCGAATTTAAGCTTGTAACAGCGGACGGTAACGAGGTTAGCTGTAGTACACGGCTATTGGGTAAATACAACATTGTTAATTTAGTCGGCGCTGCTGCATGTGCATATAGGCTTGGCGTAGATCTCGATTTAATTGCGCAAGGCATAAGCGAAGCCGAGCCTGTGGAACACAGGCTTCAGCTTAAAAAAGGTCCTGTCAACATAATCGACGACGCTTTTAATTCAAACCCCGTCGGTTCAAAGGAGGCGCTTAACGTGCTTTCGAGTTTTCCCGGCAAGCGCATCGTGGTAACCCCTGGCATGGTTGAACTGGGTGATGAAGAAGATGAAATAAATAAGGCCTTTGGTATGCACATGGCGCATTGTGTTGACATTGCAATAATTATTGGCAAGAAGCATGCCGACCCAATATGCGAAGGGCTTATTGAAGCCGGATTTGACAAAGCGAATCTAATAAGAGTAGAATCGCTTGACGAGGCAACCTTAAAGCTGCCGCAGCATACCGAAGCGAACTGCGTAGTTTTATTTGAAAACGATTTGCCCGATAACTATAAGGAGTAATCAAAATTATGAAGGTTGGAGTTATTTTCGGCAGCAGAGCGGCCGAGCATGATGTTTCCATTATTTCAGGACTACAGTTAATAGAAAATGCCGATAAAAGCAAATACGATATTTTCCCAATATATATCTCGCGCAGCGGAGATTGGTTCGTAGGCGACCCGCTAAGGAGCATCAAAACATATAGCAATTTTGATTCTAATATGAAGGGAATAACAAAGGTTGTATTGCCGGCTACTCCAAATATGAAAGGGCTCTATTCCTTATCATTATCCATGCTTGGTAAATCTCGTAAGGTGTGCGATTTGGACTGCGCAATATTAGCGCTTCACGGCATGCACGGCGAGGACGGTACCGTGCAGGGCTTGCTTGAGCTTGCCGATATTCCGTATACAAGCTGCTCCGTGGTAGGCTCTGCGGTTGGCATGGATAAAATCGTAATGAAATCAGTGTTTAAAAGTTTGGGGCTATCCACTGCAAAATCTGTCTTTTGCTATAGAAGCGAGTGGAAATCAAAGAAGAACGACGTTATAATGCGCGCAGAATCGCTTAAATACCCATTATATGTAAAGCCTGCCAATCTTGGTTCTTCAATAGGTATAGGAAAGGCTGTTGACAGAAATTCGCTTATAAAAGCGATAGACACCGCTTCATATTACGACAGGAGAATACTTATAGAGCAGGAAATAAATAACCCTGTTGAAATAAATTGCGCATGCTTAGGCTTTGACGGTGAAGCGATACCCTCGCTTTGCGAGCAGCCAGCTTCATGGGAAGAATTTTTGTCTTTTGACGATAAATATATGCGTGGCGGCGGTAAGGGAATGGAGGGGCTTATGCGCAAGGTGCCGGCGCCTATTTCAGCCGAGCTTACCGAGCGTATTCGCTCATGCACTGTTGAAATTTTCAGAGTGCTTGAATGTAAAGGCGTCGTAAGAATAGATTACATGATAGACAGCGATACAAACGAGATATATGTATGCGAGATAAACACTATACCCGGCTCATTCGCGTTCTATCTGTACGAGCCGATGGGAATAAGCTATAAACAGCTAATCGACAAGCTCATAGAATATGCCATTAAAGCAATAGAGCAAAAGAAAGAATCGTCGTACGCATTCGATTCGGAAATACTCACAAAAGCGCAGTTCAGCACCAAAAACAGCGGTAAGCTGAGCAGTAATAAATAATACGAGGAGAAACAAATGACTATTTACGAAGAATGGAAAAACTATGCCGAAGCAGAACGCAGTGATGCGGAAGAAAAATCGTTTTGGAACAATTATTTCGACATGGAAACTGAGAATTATAAACGTTTGCTCTTGGAGCATACTAAAACGTATTCCGGCAAGGAAGGCGAGCTTGCGGCAGAATTTAATATGGAGCCCAAGGTTTTCGCAGGCTTTCTTGATGGAATTAACACAAGCTTAAAAACTAAAATCAAACTGGACGAGCTCACTGAGGACAGCGATGTTACGCTTGACATTGATTTTGAGAAGCTATATTTCAACATGCTTGATGCAAAAGCTGAATGGCTTTATAATCTTTCCGAATGGGACGATGTGCTAAGCATGGAAAAACGCCATGAAATAACAAAAAACTTCCGCGAATCTAAAATCTATAAAAAAGAATCTCAGCCGGGGAGAAACGACCCATGTCCTTGCGGCAGCGGCAAAAAATACAAAAAATGTTGCGGAAAGGACGCATAACGACATCAAGAATAAAAGCATAAGGAGGCATGCATTATGAAAATCAAATTTTGCGGGGCAGCAAGAACTGTTACCGGTTCGTGCCACATGGTCACATTCGATAAGGGCAAGGTGCTTATAGACTGCGGCATGCGACAGGGCAGCGACGCTAACACTGAATATGGCGCTTCAAGCTTTCCATTCTCGCCCGCTGAAATTGACGCGGTTTTGGTAACGCATGCTCACATTGATCACACCGGCTTAATACCGCTGCTTATTAAGCAGGGCTTTAAGGGCAAAATTTTTGCGACTGGCGCGACCGTAAAGCTTTCTACAATAATGCTTCCTGACAGCGGACATATCCAAGAGCAGGAGGCCGAATATCAAACAAGAAAGAATATGCGCGCTGGCAAGCCCGCTGTTGAACCTATGTACACCGCGCAAGATGCAACACTGGCTTTAAAAAGCTTTGTGCCGGTGAATTATGAACAGGAAGTTCAAATTATTCCAGGCGTTAAGGCTCGTTTCACTGATGTTGGGCATCTTCTGGGTTCAGCGGCAATTAAGCTTTGGATTTCAGAAGACGGAGAAACTAGAACCATAGCATTTTCGGGTGACATTGGCCGTGACGACCGTCCGATAATCTGCGATCCAAAGGCCATTGACAGCGCCGATTACCTTGTTGTTGAAGGCACTTATGGGGACAGAAACCACGAAATTAGCACAGATAACGCAAAACGCGCGGAGCTTGCAAAGATACTTAAAGCCAGTCTGATTCGTGGAGGAAACATAGTTATTCCTTCTTTTGCCGTTGGCAGAACCCAGGAAATGCTTTATTATATCAAGCAGCTCATCGAGAAAAACGCTGTGCCCGGGCTTGAAAATGTGCCTGTATATATAGATAGTCCGCTAGGAATAAGCGCAACAAAGGTATATGAGGAATGCTCTGAAGGTTATTATGATGAAGAGACTAAGCTTTTGGCAAAATCAGGTTCTTTACTTGAATTTCCAAACCTTAGAATTGCACAAACCGCTGATGAGAGCAAGCTAATAAATGATCAAAAAGGGACAAACATAATTATTTCCTCATCGGGCATGTGCGATGCGGGACGTATTAGACATCATTTAAAGCATAATTTATTCCGGGCTGATTCAACAATAGTGTTCACCGGTTATCAAGCTGTAGGCACGCTAGGAAGGCTATTGCTCGACGGAGCTAAGAAAGTGAAGCTTTTTGGCGAGGAAGTGCGTGTGAATGCAACTATAGAACGCATCGAGGGTTTCTCCGGTCATGCCGGGCGAGATGAAATAATTGAATGGATAAATGCCGTTAAAAATAAGCCCAGCAAAGTTTTCCTTGTACATGGAGAGGAAACCGTGCTCGAATCACTTAGTAAAGCTGTGCGCTCATTGGGCTATGATGTTGAGATGCCAACACTTATGGAGGAATTCAACATAACGGAGCATGGCGCGGAGCGCGAGCAAATTGTCATTACGTCAAAGGCGACAAAAGCGCTTGCGGACATTCGCATGGCAGACATGCTCAAGGAGCTATCCCGCCTGAACTCGCTTATCGAGTCGGGGAAGTTTGTTGGAGAAGACGGCGCATTAAAGGCAAACATAATGCTTGCAGATATGAAGACGTTTGTTGACAAGTGGGAGAAAATAATTTAGCTAATAAAACCCGCAGCAAAACAATTTGCCATTAGCGGCTTATTGAAAATGCTGTGGGTTTAGTATGTTACCTATATGCACCAAGCTGAATAACAATATAAAAAAGCTATGCCTATAGGCAGAGGTGAAAAAATGATCTATTTAGATAACAGTGCAACAACGTTTACGTTGAATTCAGCGGCAGCAACCGCTTTAAAATATATGACCGAAAGCTTCTTCAATCCCGCGGCAGCATATTCTCCCGCTGTGTGGGTTGAACGAGATGTGAACTTAGCAAGAGCAAGGCTAGCCACCGCCATGAGCGGAGCTCCCGATGAAATAATCTATACCTCCGGTGGAACCGAAAGCAACAATATGGCCGTGCTTGGAGCGCTTAAGCTAAGGCGCAATAACGGAAGAATTATCGTTGGAGCAACAGAACATCCATCGGTTTATGAAACGTGCATGGCGCTAAAAAACAAATATGAAGTTGAAATAGCGCAGGTTGACGGCGAAGGACGAATAGACGTGGGATTTCTTGCGTCAGAATTAACAAGCAATACACAGCTTGTATCACTTATGCAGGTTAATAATGAAACTGGCGCTATTAACGATATACCCAGCATATATAAGTTGATAAAAGGTGTAAATCCCGAAACGGTGCTTCATATAGACGGCGTACAAGGATTTATGAAGGTACCGTTTACAACCAAAAACTGCGATTTATACTCCATAAGCGGGCATAAGCTGCATGCTCCCAAAGGAATAGGCGCACTGTATGTTAAGCGCGGCGTTAAATTTGGCGGAGGACAATCCGGCGGGGGGCAGGAAAGGAATTTGCGTTCAGGCACTCTTAATGTGCCCGGAATAATGGCGCTCGACACCTCAATATCCTATATGCTTGAAAATGAAATGTTTGCAAAACCAATGATGGACTGCAAGCTTAGATTGCTAAATAACTTGGAGGCAATCCCTGATATAATTGTAAACGGCCCAAAACCGGATAAAGGCGCGCCACATATATTGAACGTTTCGTTTATGGGTGTTAGAGGCGAGGTGTTGCTCCATGCTTTGGAGGAAAAGCATATATATGTTTCAACAGGCTCGGCATGTTCAGCACACAAGAAAGGCAGCAACAGAATTTTAAGCGCAATGGGGGTGACAGGAGAACGGCAGGAGGGAGCTATACGCTTCAGCTTATGCCATGCCAATACACCCCAGCAAATGGACGAAGTTGCCCAAACGATATTTGATTCTGTAACTATATTAAGAAAATTCAAACGAAGGTAGATAGTCTAACTGAAAGGAACGTCACATGGAAAAAATACTGCTGATAAGATACGATGAAATACATCTCAAAGGTCAAAATCGCCCGTTTTTTGAAAGAAAACTGGTGGAAGGCATAAAGCATGCGTTGATCGACAGGACAATGACGGTAAAATACGACCAGGGTCGTATATTTGTCTACGGAATAAAAGAGGAAACGCTTGACGATGTGCTTGTGCGCCTTAAACGCGTTTTCGGCATACACTCCATTAGCGTCGCCCTTTCAGTTGAAAAGACATGGGACGCGATAAAAGCTGCGGCGTTTGAGCTCATGGATAAGGCAATAATCAACGCTCCCATGAGCTTTAAGGTGTTTTCACGCCGCTCCGACAAAACCTTCTTTATGAACAGTGAAGAAATCAATCGCGAGCTTGGCCACAAGCTTTTGGAAAAATACCCTAACCTTCATGTGGATATTCGAACTCCTGAGCTTAAAGTATGCGTGGAGGTGCGCAATCAGGCTTTTATTTATATGAATGAGCTTGAGGGCGCAGGCGGTATGCCGAGCGGCACATCAGGGAGAGCCGCTTTGCTTATTTCAGGAGGCATAGATAGCCCTGTGGCCGGTTATATGCTTGCCCGCAGAGGCATTACGCTCAGTGCCGTACATTTTTACAGCTATCCGTATACAAGCGAACGAGCAAGAGATAAAGTAGTAGATCTAACTAAAAAGCTATCTTTGTACACAGGCGAAATCAGATTGCATCTTGTTCCGTTTACAAAGATACAAATGGAAATATACGAAAAATGCCCGCCAAAAGAAACAACGGTGCTCATGCGAAGACTAATGATGAAAATAGCCGAACGCATAGCAAAATCAGACGGAGCTGCCGCTCTAATTACTGGCGAAGCCTTAGGACAGGTAGCTAGTCAAACCCTCGAAAGTCTCTGCGTGACCGACGATGCTGTGCAAATGCCAGTATTTAGGCCTCTTATCGGCTTTGATAAGGATGACATTGTGCAGATTGCAAAGCGTATAGACACATTTGATACTTCCATACTGCCTTATGAGGATTGCTGTACCGTATTTGTACCGCAGCATCCCGTAACTAAACCGGAGGTTGAAAAGCTGCGCGAAAGTGAAATGCTTGTTGATTTTGAACCGCTTATAGCGCAAGCAATAGCTCAAACGGAGTTATTACAAATAAAAGAATAAGCGTTTAGAGTAGCGGGCAAGTTTAAAAGTGATATAATAGCCGTATGATAAAAAAGAGCTTGGCCATTATTATGGTCATATTAAACCTAATAGTTTTATCGGCATGTGGCGGAGAAAAGGCTGCGCAGCCTCTCTCCGCCGTCACGCCTACGCCTAAGCTGCCCCAAATCGCGGGTATGGGTTACTCGCCCGGCGTCGCGCCCGTTACCATTACGCGTTCTCAAACTACTGTAGAAAAGAACGTTATTTTTTATCCAAGCATTGTAAGCGACGGCGCAAAGCCGCTTAACGATGCGATTTATGCTTCGATAATAGCCTGCATAAAATACGTTAACGCTCCTATATACACATATTATAGCATTAAGTATAACAAGAATAACATTTTATCCATACTCGTAAGCTATAATCTTGTTAGCAATGACCAAGCGGTATTCCTGTTGCCGCTTAATTACTATGTGGACAGCGCTCAGCCATTAAGTATTTCCGACTGTTTAAACACTAATGATGAAAACTGGCGGAGCGATATTTCAAATATGATTGCAAAAAAAGCTTATAAATTAACTTTGTTAAGTGATATTCCTCCCGTGAGCGACAATCAGCTCTTTTACTTTGACGAAACCGATATTACGTTTGTGTACAGGCCATACGAAATTTCAACCTATATTCCCGCATCGCCTGAGTTCAGCTTTAAAATAGATGAATTATCCGCTTACATCACACATGGAAGCCCGCTATACAAGGAGGCGATTATAAAATGAGATGCTCATGCAGACTATGCGGAGAATACATGGTTCAAGCTGAAAGAGGCATGTTCTGCGCATGCGTTTGCCCAAACTGCGGCAACACATGCAAAGATTGCATGGGGGTTACCACAGCTCCGCTAAAAAAAGAGGATTTGATAAAAGTATATCAGGATCGTCTTGCAAAAGAGAACAAAAATAACATAAGCGAATAAGCGCATAACGAGCATAACCAGTTCTCCATTCGGAAAACCTAATGTGGACGAAATGAATGGGAGAGCAGGTAATGAACAAAGTTGAAATCTGTGGTTTAGAAACATCAGAGCTGCCGCTCATAAGCGCAAAGCAGAGCAAGGAACTGTTGCAAAAAATAAAATCAGGCGACGAACAGGCCAGAGAGGAATTCATTAGAGCGAATTTAAGACTCGTATTGAGCGTTATACAAAAATTTAAGCGCAGCGAGTGCATGGACAATATATTTCAGGTTGGTTGCATAGGTTTAATTAAAGCTATAAATAATTTCGATACAAGCTTCGACGTTAAATTTTCCACATACGCCGTGCCGATGATAATGGGTGAGGTCAGGCGCTATTTAAGGGATTCGAGCGGTTCGGTCAGAGTAAGTCGTTCACTGCGCGATACTGCATATAGAGCATTGTCTGTAAGAAACTCGCTTGCTGAAAAATCATCTCGCGAGCCAACGCTCGAGGAGATTGCAAAGTGCATGGACGTCAACGTAGAAGACGTTGCGTTCGCGCTGGAAGCCATACAAGATCCTGTTTCGCTGTTTGAACCGATTTATCGGGACGATGGTGATGCAATATTTGTTATGGATCAGCTTCAGGACAAACGAGTAAGCGAAGACGACTGGCTCGATTCAATATCCGTTGAAACCGGAATAGAGAAGCTTGCCGAGCGTGAGCGGCGTATACTTGAGCTTAGATTTTTTCAAGGCAAAACTCAAATGGAGGTTGCAAACGAAGTTGGAGTAAGTCAAGCGCAGGTGTCAAGGCTTGAAAAAAACGCGTTGACGCACATGCGCCGTTATGTATAGCAAATATCAGAAATATTTTTTGCGCCTCGCATATATTATATGGGAGGCGCTTGCATTTGAAAAAAAAGATTAAAACTTTGCCGCGTTGCTTTGATTTTCCTTCCGAAGTATTGTCCGGCTGCCCCAAAATAACGCTTATAGGGGTTGAGAGAATGTTGGTTGAAAATCATAACGGCATATTTGCGATAACGCAATCAGTTATCAGAATAATTACTAAACAAGGGCTTCTTGAAGTGAGCGGACATGAACTTATAATTAAAGAATTGAATGATGATTGCTTGATAATTGAAGGCATAATACAGGGCTGCAAGTTTGAAAGTAAACTTTCAAACTAGCGTTTTGATGCCTTCGTCGCCGAAGGTGCGACGATTTTGCTTGCGCAAAACCTGCCTCAATTCCGATGAAGGGATGCTTTTGCAAGCGAAAGCTAGGGTTATAAATATGAAAACACTTTGTGAACTGCGCTGACAATGTGCTATATGGGGGAAGTGAATGTGTGGAATTTATTTGCCGGATATGTTATTATAGAAATCAAAGGTGCGGCAACGGAAAGCTTAATCAATTCCATAGTAGCTGAGAAATATGAAATATGGAATATTGAGCGAGTGTCCGCCAAGCGCACGCGTGCTTACGTCAGCATACGCACTTTTTTAGCAATGCGTAAGCTGAAAAGTCGCTATTGCGGGCGTTGCACAGTTAGCCTAATAGGCAAAAGCGGCTTGATTTTCAAGCTCTCGAGCTTAAGAGAACGCAAACTGCTGCTATATGGTTGGCTAATCCCTTTAACAGCTTTAATTATTCTCTCTGGTTCGTTATGGCGAATTAGAGTCACCGGCTGTGATATTCTTGATGAGTCTATCGTATTAAAACAGCTTAGCGATAGCGGAGTATCCATTGGTATGCGAACGGGATCGATAAATACTATGACGTTGGCAAGCGAGCTGAGCAACTGTAATGAAGGAATTGGCTTTGCAAGCGTTTGTTTAAAAGGCGTAACGCTGTATGTGGATATTAAGGAGGCCGATGGGAGCATAAAAGCGCAAAGCTCCTCGGTTGCCGGCAGTGTGTTTGCTAAAAAAGATGGCATAATCAATAAGATAGTCGTGAAAAACGGCCTTCCTATGGTTAACGCGGGCGATGCAGTCAAGCAAGGTGATGAGCTTATAAGCGGAATTCTTGCTGAAACCGCCCTGCCAGTCAACGCCGAGGGAAGCGTACTGGCACAAGTGCTATATAGATGCACTGCAAGCGTTGGCCCACAGCTTGAAAAAGAGACGAGAAGCGATAATAGCTATTCGCAGGTGAAAGTATTTATTTCAGGCATATTGTGCTTCTCAGAGAAAGATAAATATAAGGCTTCGGAGTATGAGATCGAATCGAGTATTGAATTAAATGGCTTTTTTCTGCCATTGATCGCTCAAAGAGGCCAAACATACGAGCTAAAAAAAGCGCTTTGTACTGCCGATGAAGATCAGCTGCGAAGCGAAGCGATAAGCGCTGCAAACGCTCAGCTCATCGCTTTATTGCCCAAAGACGCTAAGCTGCTTTCAAAAAACGCAAGCATAGTAATATGCGACGACGGCAGCGTACAAGCTGAAATTGTTGCTACTACACTGGAGGATATTGGAACTGATGAACGAAATCCCTGAACAAGAAATAGCATTATCAACCCAGCATGAGTTAACCGTTGAATCAATGGATGAGATGATAAAGCTTTTCGGCGTGTTTGATGAAAATCTCAAGGTGCTCGAAGGTGAAACGCACGCAAAGATAATCACCTCACCGGAATGTGTTCGCTTTGAAGGCAGTCAGGCAGATGCCAACTTGGCATACACCGTGGTATCAAAGCTGTTGCTTTTAATAAGAAAGGGTGAAAATATTGACAGGGGACGCATTAGATACGCCGTAGATCTTGCAAAAGAGGGAAACGCTGAATCTATAGTTGAACTTGTTGACGATGTTATCGCTTTTACCTGTAAGGGCAAGCGCATAAAATGCAAAACGATAGGTCAAAAACGCTATATAGAAGCACTCAAGCGTCACACCGTAACCTTTGGCGTAGGTCCTGCAGGTACTGGAAAAACTTACCTTGCCGTTGCAATGGCAGTGCTTGCTTTTAAAAATAAAGAGGTGGACAAGATAATCCTTACTCGCCCAGCGGTTGAAGCTGGTGAAAAGCTCGGCTTTCTTCCGGGTGATCTGCAAAACAAAGTAGATCCGTATCTAAGGCCCCTTTATGACGCTTTGTTCGATATGCTTGGTTCGGAAAATTTCGCAAGGTATGTTGAACGGCAGAATATAGAGGTGGCTCCGCTTGCGTATATGCGCGGAAGGACGCTTGACGATTCGTTTATAATTCTGGA